>NZ_JADBUN010000007.1:0-27452 GCF_020245625.1 Microcystis sp. M049S2
AAGTTTCTACTCGTTGGTGTTTACTATTGACTAAGACATATTCCTCTAAACTTTCTAGAGTTTGATAATCATTAAATTTATCCCCCCTGTCAAAAGCTTCTGTAGAATCGGAGAGAACTTCGATAATCAATTTAGGAAAACTTTTGTAGGTAGCAGTTTCCCTATCTCTGTCATCGCAGGTGACAAGAATATCAGGATAATAAAAGTGATTGCGTTTCTCTAATCTGACTTTCACATCGGCAAAATAAACCCGACAATTGGCACCCCGCAAATGATTACGAATAATTGTGTATATATTCCCCGAAACAATATTATGAGTATCCGTCGTCCCTGCCATGGCGTAAACTTGTCCATCGATATATTCATGTTTAATGGGACTGGTTTCTTCAAACTGAAGATATTCTTCTGGAGTGAGATTATTATAGTTAGATAAAGCAATCATCGTTTTTTCTGCTAGTTACAACTAATTAAGTACCTAAGCAAAATTAATTATACATCTAAGCCGTTAGCCTTTTCCGTAATCAGTAAGCAGTATTAAGTAACAGTACATTCCCTGATTACCGTTCACCTTTCACCGATAACCGAAAAGTCTCCTCTCTCCCAGTCTCAACTAGGAAATTAACTTTGCAGGACTAGATACCTGTTGAAATAGTGTCTAGGAGAACCAGCAAAAAGAGCCTAGAATGGTTAATCTATATGCTATTACCCTTGTAACTCTCTATAACTACTGCTATGACAACCCTAATTGACTATTCAAATATTCAATCTTTACCCGAAGTTTGGTCAATAGTTGCCCAGCGTTTCCCCGATATTATCGCCCTGCACGATCCCCACAGTAAACCGGAAGTAATTCTCACCTATCGGGAACTTTATCAACAAATTCAGCAATTTGCCGCCGCTTTACAAGCATTAGGAGTCACAGAAACTGAAAATGTCGCTTTATTTGCCGATAATAGTCCCCGGTGGTTTATTGCCGACCAAGGTTCCATGGCAGCCGGGGCCGCCAATGCGGTACGATCTGCTCAAGCAGATGCAGAGGAATTAGCCTATATTCTGGCCGATAGTGACAGTCAGACGCTGATTGTCGAAAATAACAAAACTTTAGGCAAATTGCTGGCGAAAATCCCTGAATTGCCCCTAAAATTAATCGTGCTGCTCACCGACGAAGACCCCGCTACTGGGGCGATTTCCGTGCAGACCTTAAATTTCAAGCAACTAATGGCGATCGGGGCTGAGAACACCCTTAAACCCATCACCAAGTGCGAAAATGATCTGGCTACCCTCATCTACACATCGGGAACGACGGGACAACCAAAAGGGGTGATGTTAAGTCATGGCAATCTGCTGCATCAGGTACGCAACTTAAATGCTATCTTTCAACCGGATCCAGGCGATCGAGTTTTAAGTATACTACCTTCATGGCACTCCTACGAGCGCAGTTGTGAGTATTTCAGTCTAGCTCAGGGTTGCACCCAGATTTATACCAGTATTCGCACTTTTAAGCAGGATTTAAAGGAATTTAGTCCGCAATTAATGGTGGGAGTTCCCCGTCTTTGGGAATCTCTTTACGAGGGTATCCAAAAGCAATTTAGCGAACAATCGACCACAAAACAGAAATTAGTGCGATTTTTGCTAGAAAAGTCGGAAAAGTACGTTATTGCTAAACGCATCGCTGATAATCTCAGTCTAGATCATCTTCACGCTTCCCCCGGAGAAAGACTAAAAGCAAGAATTCAATCCCTCTTACTCTATCCCCTCCATGCCATCGGTGATAAGCTAGTTTATGGCAAAATTCGCCAAGCAGTGGGAAATAAAGTTAAAATCTTGGTTAGTGGCGGTGGTTCCTTAGCCAGACATCTAGATACTTTCTATGAGATTGCCGGAATCCCGATTTTAGTTGGTTATGGACTGACAGAAACTTCTCCCGTGGCTACCGTCCGTCGTATCGATCATAACCTGCGCGGGTCTGCCGGTCGTCCCGTCTTTCAGACAGAAATCTGTATTGTCGATTTACACAGCAAAGAAGTCCTACCCACAGAAAAACACGGTTTAGTCTTGATTCGTGGTCCGCAGGTGATGCAGGGATACTATAAAAAACCCGAAGCAACCGAAAAAGCGATTTCTCCCGATGGTTGGTTTGATAGCGGTGATATTGGTTGGTTAACCGCTGCCGGGGATTTAGTCTTAACCGGACGGGCCAAAGATACAATTGTTTTGAGCAATGGTGAAAATATCGAACCGCAACCGATTGAAGATGCTTGTTTACGCAGTCCCTTTATCTCCCAAATTATGCTAGTGGGACAGGATCAAAAAGCTTTGGGGGCTTTGATCGTGCCTAATCTTGATATACTGGCTAATTGGGCCCAAGAACAGAAACTATCCTTAAATTTACCCGATCTTCACAGCGATCGCTCAACGATTCTTTCTAGCGATCTCTACAGCAAAAAAGTCTTAGCTCTCTACCAACAAGAATTAAAGCGCGAGGTGAGAAATCGGCCCGGTTATCGTACCGATGACCAGATTAAAACCTTTGAGTTAATTTTAGAGCCTTTTTCCCTAGAAAACGGCATGATGACCCAAACTTTAAAGATTAAACGACCGGTAGTAACGCAACGCTATCGCGATATGATTAACGAGATGTTTGCCAAGTAAATATTTCTGGCAAATATTCCCTAAACCCTTGACAAAAAAACCTTTTTAGGATAAGCAAATCATGGATGACGCACAAACCAGTTTATTACTGAAGCGCCCGGTGACAATTAAAGTCATCGTGACCCCCCGCTGGAAAGAAGAAGCACAACAGCAATTACAAGCACAAATGGTGCAAATTGATGCACAAATTCAACAATTAGAAAGCCAAGGCCAAAGAGCGATCGCCGAAATTCAGCGTCAGAGTCTGATCCCCTTACCCCCCGCGGCTGCCCAACAGATTGACAATATTCAAATCCAAGTCAATCAACAGAAAAGTGAGTTTCTCGAACAAAAAAACCAGTATCTGCAACAACTGCAACAGATACAACTCTTGGAACTCAATCAAGAAGTCGCCCAAGCACAACTAGAAAGCTTTTTCCGCGTCGAAAAAGGCGATAACTTAGTGGCCAAAATGAATGTGGAACTCGTCCTTAGAGATGGCATCGTCGAAGAAATTCGCGGCGAAATTTAAAGCTAGGGTGAGCAGTTACGGGTCATTGTCAACTTAACCCTTAAAATCGGCAATAGCAAGGGGTATTCTCCCTTGCTCACCCAGAAAACCGTCCCTAGTTCACATCACCCCTGACAGGACTTGATCAGACCTTAAAAATATATTAAGATTCTTTATCGATCGCCCGGACACACTCGCTTATATTGTCGTATAACTTCAGCTCTCCATCGACTCACCCTGAATTAGATCCTATAAATATGGAATCTCTATGCTTTCTTTCTTACCCACTATTCTTTTAGCTCAGTCCGCCTCGGTTCTGCCCCAGATAGAGAGGAAATTAATCACCCAATATCAGGAAGTGCGTCAGTTGCCCGGTCAACTAAATGACGTTCTAGTTTTTAATAGCAATAGTCCCGAAGTGGTAGAAAAAGAGGGAATTCTCCTTTCTACTTTCCCCGGTAAAGGAAAACGTTATCCCATAGCCCATCTCAATCATCCCCTACAAGGACGTTTTGACGTTTTCACCCACCACATCGCCCGTCAAACCGATCCCATCCGCGACCTACACCAGGGCCTGATCGTTACTAATCCCACCTCCAGAAACCTCGTTATCCGCATCCTGCAAGGAGTCAGTTACGTTACCTCCGCCGATGCCCCTTTTGTCGATTTACCCTCTCTGGTGGAAGATCCCAACGGCCGAGTTTTTTCCGGTCCTGGTTCCCGTTTAGCCAGCGATATCATGCGTCGTCGCCATGATACCCAATTTCCCACCCAGATCGTCATTCCCCCCGGCCAAAGTCGGATGATCTTCGATCTAGTTATCCCCAGAAGTAGCGCCCGCTCGACTCTCCTCCGTCTCTACAGCGATGGACCGGTCTATATGGCCAATTTAGCCCTCTACGAAGTTCCCCAAAAAGTCAAAATCGAAGATCGGGAAATAGAAAGCTTTCGTCCCCCTACCCTAGAGGAATGGCGTACCCTATTAGTTAGAGGTGATTTAGCCGCTCCTCGCGATTTTCCCCCCACTCCCCCCGATCAATGGTCTCCCGGAAGAAGAAATTTTTATGGTCGCGTGGCTGGAATTTCTGTGGGTTCGGAATGGGCAACCCGCATTGTCGATCCCAAAGGGGGAATTAATCTCACCATTCCTCAACCCGGTCAAGCTTTTGCCTATCCTTTAAGTACGGTGACATCGGCTACTTTTGGAACCAGACAAATTCAAAGCGCCCCCATGTTAGTGCGTTATCCCGATACGGCTTTCAAAGCTCACGGTAACTACGGTGTTCACTACTATCTGACTTTACCTCTATATAACAATACCAGCAAAACCCAGGTGGTGGCTTTGAGTATTCAAACCCCAATTAAAGAAGACAATTATCTTGATCGCTTGCTATTTGTTGAACCCGTCCAGGGACCGGTATTTTTCCGGGGTGCAGTGCGCGTTACCTATCGTAACGCCCTGGGACGCACCGAGGAACGTTTTTTCCATCTCGTTCAACGGGAAGGACAACAGGGAGAAGCTTTAGTACAGGTGGAACTTCCCCCCGGAGCCAGACGCGACATTAATCTCGATTTTCTCTATCCCCCCGATGCCACACCCCCCCAAGTTTTGAGCGTTAAAACTTTGGAATAGATAGTTTTTCTCGAAAAGTTAACGGCTGATTGTCGGTAAAAATAAGTAAGATAAGTAGGTGGGTATTAAAAACTTTCAGATGCCCCCCTTATTAAGGGGGGACTAAGGGGGGATCGAACCTAAAATCCATTTTTAATTTAATTATAACCAGCTACTTACACTGATATTAATCTCTCTCTGGGAATTAGCCGATGGATATTAGCAAAACTTGCTTTATTTGCTGCTTATTATCTCAATTTTTGGGCAATGCAGCTGCGAGTTTAGCCGTGACTAAACTCGATTTTGATACCGGTCAACCCCTAAGAAATCAAGTGATTAAATCGGGGAAAATTAAGGTACAAGTTAGCTATCAACCCATCGACCTAAACGAGAAAATTGATGAAAATTCTGATATTAATAATGTTTCTTATCAAATCTTTTATAACGAGCAAATTTATCAGCAAAATAGCGAGTATAGTGCCTTTGGATCTGGCTATGTGGAATTAAGAGATTTAGATAATAATGGCATCGATGAGATTATCGTCTCCACCTATAGCGGCGGCGCTCATTGCTGCACATCTTTGGTAATCTATACTTGGCAAAAAGATAAATTTATTAGAGAAGAAACGGGGTTTTTAGATGGTAGTGGTGGTTCCTTTGAAGATTTAGATGGAGATAATAATTATGAATTTGTCACCGTTGATAATGCTTTTTTGTATGCTTTTAGTTCCTACGCCGCCTCTTTTCCTCCCTCCAAAATTTATACTTTTCAACAGGGTAAATTAGCAGATGTCACCAGAAAATATCCTCAAGAATTAAGAAAAACTTTAGCAGCAATGCTGAAAGCTTTTCAGTTAGCTAAAAAAGAAAAAGCCGAAGTTAATGGCATTTTGGCCGGTTATGTGGCACAGAAAATTCTACTAGGAGAATACGAAGAAGCTTGGCAATTTCTTCTCACTAATTACGATAAAAACTCCGATTGGGGTCTCGATATCCATGGCGAAAGTACGGCACTCGGCAAATATCCAGACTTTCCCACTGCCCTAAGCGCTTTTCTCCTGAAAAATGGCTATTTATCTGAAAATAAAAACAATAAAAAATAGCAAACGCTGTGAACAACTATGTTAAAGAAAGTTAATTATCTGCGATCGCTATCTTGTTTCCTCGCTACAATCCTCTGGAGTAGTCCTCTAGGGATTAACTCTAGCCTCGCTATCAATGATAATTGTCAACTGTCCGAATCAGAAATCCAACAACAAGAAAATCTGCGTCAAACCTCGCCCCAAGAATATAACATTTTAGTACAGAAATATGCTGAACAATTGCGCTTTTGTCGGTCCCGACACTGGTTACAGGAACAAGCGATCTGGTTACGTCTCTACTCCTGTGATACCCGTCCAGGATCGATCGAAAGTATCCTCGATCGCATCGTGGCCAAAGGTTATAATACGGTTTATCTGGAAGTTTTTGCCGATGGTCAAGTCCTATTACCTCCTAACAATAACCCCAGCGTTTGGGATAGCGTCATTAAAAATCCCAGTGCTGGAAATGTGGATTTATTAGCACAGGCGATCAAACAGGGACATAAACGCGGTTTAAAGGTTTATGCTTGGTTATTTAGCCTCAATTTTGGCTATGCTTATAGCTTAAAACCCTATCGACAGGAGGTGTTAGCACGCAATGGTAAAGGACAAGATAGCACCTCTTTTGTCGATGATCAATCCCAAACTTTTGTCGATCCCTACAGTAATCAAGCGCGACAGGATTATTTAATTCTCCTAGAAGCCATTTTACAACGTCGTCCCGATGGAGTTTTATTTGATTATATTCGCTATCCCAGAGGAACAGGAGTCGATTCCGTTGCCGATGATGTCAAAGATTTATGGATTTTTAGTCCCGCATCTCGACAAGCTTTAATTAATCGAGGATTGAATAATAAGGGCAAATTTTTAATCGATCGCTATCTGACTCGTGGCACAATTTCCCCTGATGATATCGTCGAAGCCGATCGCCTTTATCCCCAAGAAACTGCCCCTCTTTGGCAAGGAAGAATACCTTTAGAAGAGGAGATGAAACAATCAGTTAAAAGTCGTTTTGATCGCCTCAAATTAGAACTTTGGTTCCTAGCGGTTGCCCATGCTGCCCAGGGTGTCATTGATTATATTAGTTATTTTTCTGCCCTGGTGGAACGTCAAGGAATTCCCGCCGGAGCAGTGTTTTTTCCCGATGGAAATCGTCTTGTGGGTAATCAAGGTTTTGATTCTCGTTTACAAGCTTGGGATAGTTTTCCCGCTTCCCTAGAATGGCATCCCATGTCCTACGCTAATTGTAACGATACTACCTGTGTAGTTAATCAGATCAAAAGAGTAGTGGCAAGCAGGGGAAATCAAACTCCTGTTATCCCAGCTTTAGCGGGTTTATGGGGACAACCCTATAACAATCGCCCCTCCTTAGAAGTGCAAATGGAAGCGATTCGCATCGCTTTTCCCACCATAGATAGTATCAGTCATTTTGCTTTTTCTTGGCAAGAACCACAATTCGATCGAGCCAGAAGATTTTGTCAAATGTAACCGCGTTTACACCTCCACTTTCACTTCCTGCACCTCTGTTTGTCCCTGTGTTGAGGGAACTATCAAAGCTGGCAGTTCTGGTTCGGCGGTTTTGAGAGTCATTGTCATATCGACGTAGTTAATCACCGCCCCTAAAATTTTCACTTCCGCTTCTATTAACTGATCCGTTGCTTCACTCAAGAGACTAGAACGAGTTATGGCCGGGCGCGTTACCAGAATAATCCCGTCCGCTAGTTCTTCTAAGAGCAGCGCATCATTACAGCTAGACAGGGAAGGAGTATCGACAATCACCAGATCGAAACGGCCGCGAGAATCTTTGAGAATTAATTGTAATTCACTCGATTCAATGATAGCTGCCGCCTGTTTTTGCGGACCGGGACTAGGCAAAATGGAAAGGTTTTCAATATTTGGGGCCAGACGGATCGATTTACTTTTTGCCCCGTAGTACAGTAGGGGTTCTGAGAAAGAATTAGGATCGGGAATGACTCCGATTTTGTCGGCTTTGGAAAGACTTCTCAGATCTCCTTCTACTAACAGAGTCCGTCGCCCCGCTAAAGCAGCAGCGATCGCCAGATTGTAGGCAGTGGCGGTTTTACCTTCTTCGCCAGTAATACTGGTGATAACAACCACTTTCACCGTTTCGCTGCTGCCAATGCGTCGCAGGGTACTGCGTAAACGTTCGTAGTAGGGGAGATAATTGGCATCAGCATCGACGAGAATCGGCTCGATTTCCTCGCCCTCTAAATTCCGGACAATCGGCAATTGTCCCAAGAGGAGTATATCCCGACTAATCAAAGCTTCCCGCAATTCTTGCGGACTGTGCAGGCGATCGTCGATCACTGCTAACAGCAGGATTGTACCCAATCCTGCTAAGGTTCCCAAACCAGCACCCGCCAAGAGAATCAAGGTACGATTCTTGCGGTTAAACACCTGTTCGATCGGTTCAGCAACTGGCGGTTGGGCGACGGTGAGACTACCCACGGTTTCCGCTTCTGCGGCCTGAGCATCCACCAGAGAATTGAGAATATTCTCGTAGATACCCCGTTGAAAGGCGACGGCTTGGGTTAAACGAGCTTGCTGTAGCTGTTTATCGGGGAATCTCTCGTATTGGGAGCGCAATTGCTGTTCCTGAGTCACTAAGGATTCTAATTGTTTCATTAAACCCTCGCGCTGAGTTTGCAGGGCGACTAATTGACCCGCTAGTTGTTGGCGGGCGGCATCGAGATTACTTTGCTGACGGATGCGATTGCTGGGAAGAGCGGTCAGGACACCATCTTTTCCGATCACCTCGGTGGCTCTTTTTTGTAAGAGAGACTCGTTAACTTCCTGTTGTTTACGTAATTTAACTACGGTGGGATGTTCAGGACGTAAATCCTTCTCTAGTCGCTCCAATTGGGCTTCTGTGTCCAAGATCTGCGCTCGGATACTGGCAATAATCGGGTCGGCACTAAGGGCCGAGGATGTGTAAGCCTGATCGGGGGTTAAATCGAGTTGTTTACTCAGACTATCAATTTGTCCTTGAATACCTTGCAGTGCTAGGCGAATTTCTCGCTGTTGCTGTTGACTACTGGTGATAGCGGCGAATAAACTGCCATCTTGAATGGCCAGTAAATCTGAACCCTGGGTACTAATGTAGCGATAAAACTTTTCTTCGGCTCTAGTTAAATCTTTTTGGACTTCGTTAAGCCGGACACCGAGAGCTTCTATGCGGGCGCGTAACTGGGAAGTATTCAGCCAGCGGCTGTATTCCACCATTTCCCTCATCAAGGTTTCGAGAATTAACTCCGCCTTGGCCTGGGAGTCGGCCGTTAACTCTAAAAGCACCTCTTGGGGTTGGTCGGTTGTTGTAGGCCGATTGACATTATTGTTTTGTGCCTCCGCTTCACCGGGGAAGGTAATTTTTAAATCTTGATCGCGAATTTTAACGATCTGTTCTTGATTAAATTGCAATTTTTTGGCTGTATTGATCAATACCCGGGGAGATAGCAGTAAATCGCGATCGATAGCCCGCCCCTGTTCTTGCAGTTGGGTTCCCGTACTGGTAAAAGCCGGCGGCGGCACCCGATAGGCCAGTTGTCCCACTGCCCGATAAAAGGTGGGAGGTTTCTCCGGATCGGGGAGAAGAGCAAAGATCGCAGAACCACCTAAACAGACGAGGAAGACAAATATTCCGACAAATTTGTTCTGATCTAGCGAGATGAGAAATCGTTTAACAATTGGTGCAGCCATAGCTTTTTAATATATTCCCAGATTTTTTACATTCTAGCGGTCAAGAGTTATTCTCGGCCTTGAAATCCTAGCTTATGAAGTTGTGTTAAGGAGTGAGACGAGCGAGTTGCCCGTCAATTATCGGAAGTTATTGAATTGATTGCTAATGTCGAGAATTGTATTGGTAAAACTGGAAATATCCCGGATGGGTTGGGTAATAATATTAAAAGCGGCGAAAATTTCCCCCAATAGGGTGCGGGTGACGATAATTACGTCCTGATCTTCTAAGGGAACATTTTGGGAGATGTCTCCCCTAACTGCCGCTATCGGACTCAAAGTTTGACTAACAATTCCCCCTTTGACACTGTCAAAACGTAGCAGGGACACTTCATTGACATTAATCCGCAGACGATCAGAAACCGGTAAACTAGCCACCACATCGAGGAAGGTACTGCCATTAGGAATCGAAACATTTCTCAGGGAAATTCCCGAAGGAATTGAGGGAGCTAAAACCCTGATGGTGATATTCTGCTGGGCGAGGGTGGTTTTAGCCACTAGGGTGCGATTATATCCCGTTTCCTGGCCTACTTCTAACTTGGAAACAATAACGGCATCACCTCCTTGCAGACGCATATCTGGCAAGCGTTCCCCCTTAATCAAGGGAGTATAAAGGTCAAGTTTCTCCTCTAACACTGTACCATCGACTAAAACCCGACGGACAAGGATCGAACGCAGATCGGCTCTGGGAGTGCCACCACCCGCTGCCAAAATTACCTGTGCTAGGGAAGTATTAGGAGCGATACTATAAAACCCCGGTCGCTGTACCTCTCCCAGAATGGTCAACTGGACGGGACGGGCAGTGGTTAAAACAGCAATGACTTCCGGTTCCTCCCGCAAGTATTTTCGCCCCAATTCGAGGCGGATTTTAGTTTGCACTTCGTCTAAAGTCAAGCCGAGTACCGGAATACGGCCTAAAATCGGCACCAGAAAATTCCCATCGGGATCCACTGGCCCCGAGGAATTAAATTCGGGAAAATCGGGAACCGAGACAGTAATTTGATCGCCGATATCGAGTCGATAGGTCTGAATTTGTCGGGATTGGGAATTATTGGGAGAGTAAACCGGAGGACTGTAGCCAGCGGGGGGAATCGTGTTTTCAGGAAAGGTGGGATTAGGCGGTTCGGGGGGCAAAAATTCTAACCCAGTTCCGGGTTGAGTCTGGGGTATGGACAAAGGACCCTGGGCCTTGAGGCCCTTAGAGTCAATTACCCATAAGAACCCTGTCAGACTCAACCCCGATAAGGCTATAGCCCCAGTTCTGAAGAAACTAACTGGCAAAAACTTGTTGAGCATTGGTGGAATCATAGAGATTGATCAATTTTTGGGTTCTGACGATGATAATTTATTTTCTGGGAGTTATCTAGTGGGAGAGGAACAAAGCAGCTATTAATGGCTACAAAAGTGCCTTGAGCTAGTTTTTTCAAAGAGATGGTTAGCAGCAGAAAAATTACTTTTCTTTTTTGCTCTGAGGCACGGAAGTTAATTGACTTAAGACATTTTGTTCTAAGTAACTCTGCACTTCCGTGGCGAGATTGAGAGCAAAGGGGGTGAGAGTTTGCAGTTCTTTCATCGGGTCTAAGGGAATCATCAAGGAAACGGCTATCCAGGGTACTCTTTGTCTTTTTAATTGCGCCCATTGGTCAAGCCAATACCAAACAGAGGGATCGTAATGACCACCACCTAGCCAAGCATACCATTGCACCACGGCAAAGGTGTTTTGTGTCCAAGCCCGATAGAATCTGGCCGTGGCCTTTCCTCCTGACTGGGTGGGAATTGATAGCTCGGTTGTTTCCCCCTGATTCCAACGACTAATAGAACCGATATCCGACCATTCTAACCCCGGTTGATTTTTATAGTAAATCTGTGGCTTCAAAAGCACGGTTATCCTCTTGCCATCAGGACTTTCCACCACTTGTATCGACCATTTTCCCTCACCGATTTCACCCTGGCTCTGGTCCGTGGTTTTCAGGGCAGAGAACTTGATTCCCGATTCTTGTAGGGCTCGCATTTTCTGAATATTACCGATTCTCGCTTGATCCAGCCAAGACCACTGGCCAGAAATTAAATTGGGTAAGATACCCCCTAAAATCAAAATCAGCAGCAAGCACAACAGCAGTAAATAATTACCTGGTAGCTTTTTTTTGATTTTATCTAACACTAAACTTACCTCGGCCGGAATTTTTCGACTAATCATCCTGGTTAACTTCCTCTTGAGCCGGGGACTGTTTCCTGACTACCTCGCGATACTGCATGATTTGGAAGACCAAAAGGATGAGTAATAACATAAAGACGGAGTATAAATCGCCCCCCCAGCCATCGTGGAGTAATTTAAAGTTTTCCTCCTGTCCTGTGCCGTGAAACCAAGCTAAAAGCGCGTTACGAATGATATTAGCCCCGATACTAATTCCAAAGGCACTGAGAAGCATAAAGCGGGTTTTACGACCGTTTTCGATGGTATCAGTCCAATGGAGCAGCAGCAGCGTGACGTAGAGACTGGTGAATAACATTTTCAGCCCGGCACAGTAGGGAGCGACTTCCACCATCCGACCTTCTACCGCTACATAAACGCCGTCAACGGAGACATCTAGGCCTGCTTGCTGGAGAATAAAACCAGCGCAAGCAGCAATAAAAATCTGCAGGGGTAAGGTATAGGGAGTAATCAGGTAGGGGATAGGATTAGGAGTCGCTAAAGCCGTTAAAAGTAGGGGAAATCCCTGTAATTTAAAACCTTCCTTTCCTTTTAACCAGAGACAGATTCCCGCTAACATAATCGGGAAAGACATACTAACCCAAAGGGAGGAGCCGAGGAGATAAAAAATCGCTCCTAGGGTTAACAAAAACGCTCCGAGGGGGTGGGAGCGATCTTCGAGGCGTTGCCATTTTTTGCGATTCTGCCAGACAATATAGGCGGCGTAGGGAAGGCCGATCAAGCCGTGGCTAAAGTATTCGTGTTCGGTGCTGATCGATTTATTCAGCCAACCATCGTACCAGTGAAAGATCACCGGACCATAGATAACCGCCAAGAAACCGATCATCAGCCAAGATTGCCGATTTTTGTGGGAGACGGGCGATAGGGAAGGACTAATACCCATAGGACAGAGCGATTTAGTGACAAATTCTGAATTTATGTTACCCGATGATCGCAGTGATTTGTTCAACAACGGTTTCAATTTGCCCCTCGCTGATACCAGGGTACATGGGGAGAGAGACAATTTCTTCACAGAGAATCTCTGAATTAGGAAAGTCTCCCTGTTGATAACCCAGGTAGCGATAGGCCGGTTGCAGATGACAAGGAATCGGATAATGAATGCCGGTTTGAATACCGACGGCAGTTAATTGTTCTTGTAGTTGTTGGCGATCAACCGGACAATGGGCAAGGATGCGAATAACGTAGAGATGATAGACATGACTGGTTTTGGTTTCGTCTCTTATGGGTAAAATGCCCTTATCGGCTAAAGGAGCCAAAAGCTGATCATATTGTCTTGCCGCTCGCTGACGGGCCTGATTCCAGCCTTCCAGATGGGGTAATTTAACGTTTAAAATGGCGGCTTGTATGCTGTCTAAACGGCTGTTAGTGCCGATATCAGTGTGAAAATACTTGCTCGGTGCGCCATAATTTCTTAAACTGCGGGCTTTTTGGCTAATTTCAGGATCATTGCTCACTAACATTCCGCCATTGCCAAAAGCGCCTAAATTTTTACTGGGATAAAAACTAAACCCCGCCGCCACACCGATGCTGCCGGCGCGATAACCTTCTCTACTGGCTAAATGGGCCTGGGCCGCATCTTCAAGGATAATCAGATTATAGCTGCGGGCAAAATCCTGTAATTGTTGGGGTGATACCATCTGTCCGTACAGGTGTACTGGGAGAATGGCGCGGGTGTTGGGGGTAATTTTTTGGGCGGCCGCCGCGAGGTCAATTAAGGCCGTATCGAGGTGACAATCAACTAAAACTGGTTTAGCTCCCGCTTGAATAACACCCATGAGGGTGGCGACAAAGGTATTAGCGGGGACTAGCACTTCATCCCCGGCACCGATGCCGTAAGCTTGTAAAGCCAGGGCAAGAGCAGCAGTGCCAGAAGCTACTCCCACAGCATACTCGACTCCGCAAGCTTGGGCAAAGGCGGTTTCAAATTCGGCTAAAGCTTGGCCTAAAACAAAATCTCCTCGGTCGATAACTGTTTGGATTGCCTCGGTAATTTTTGCTTGTAGGGGCTGATTTTGCCAAGTTAAATCGACAAAGGGAACTTTAATTAAATGGGAATTCATCTATTGCTTGTTTAGGGAGACATTATTAATTGTCAAGAGACTAGCATAGGTTTGAGCAAGTTGCCTAGATTTTTAGGCTCTCTTGTCCTTTCTGTCTTCTTCTCCGTGTCCTTTGTGCCTCTGTGGTTTATCCTTTAGAACTGCTTATTATGAGTGATTTTCCCGCTTTAACGGCGTTAATTCTGGCTGGTGGCGAAAGTTCCCGTATGGGACGAGATAAAGCATTGTTATCTTTTCAGGGTCTCTCTTTTCTGGAGAATATCTGTTTAATTGCCCAAGATTGTGCAGTACAAGTGTCTGTGATTACACCCTGGCCGGAACGTTATGAACTTATCATTCCCCAATACTCCCAAATAATCAAGGAACCGCTTCCCACTGGGGGGCCTTTATTGGCCTTCGCCTTGGGATTAACTTTTGTATCAACCGATTGGGTTTTATTGCTCCCCTGCGATTTACCTTTACTAACGTCCCCAATTATTCAAGAATGGTCAAGATTATTAGCCACTGTACCAGAAAATGCCATCGGTTTGGTTCCCCGCTGCGGCAATCGTTGGGAACCTCTCTGTGCTTTTTATCATCGTCGTTGTTTAGCATCTTTGCAGACTTATATTAAGCAGGGGGGAACTTCTTTTCAAAAGTGGTTAAATGCCGATGTGGTGGAGGAATTAATCATCGATAATTCTGATATCTTATTTAACTGTAATACCCCAGAAGATTTAGAGATAATAATAAACTCCCCAGATATTAACCGTAAGAAACCCCAGCACAAAAGGGAGTAAAAGTAAAGAGATCTGCGAAGAAATATTGGATAAATGGCGATAACCATAGTAGAGTATTCCGGTTAGATAACCGCCAGTTACACCGATAATTGCGCCGATAATATCGCCATTTATGGATAAATAGGAAGTGAGCCAAATGACGAGGGAAAAGGGCAAAATTATCAAGCCACCTAAAAATATATCACCAGTGAGACTACCATATTTATTACTTATTTTTCTGCCTAACCAACTAGATAAAGTCAGAATAATAAAAGGAAATACTGCCCAGCCTAATAATAGTAAAAACTCAGATTTAACTGTCCAGTTTTGCCAAGTCAAAGTGATAAAAACACTGCTGATGATTGCCGCCAATACCCCCGTAGCTAAAGCCTGATTACGGTTGAACTTTAAAAAGGCCTCTGCTAGACCCGTCTTGGGTTTGAGCAAAGATAAAAAAGAGATTTTCAGCAAATTAAAAATAATAAAAAGAGTTTTTGACCACTTAATTGATTGCTGTTGTCGATAACTTTTATGAACATATTTTAACTTATTAATAATGGCATGATAGCGGCGAAAATTTCCCTGCTGCTTAAATTTCTTGGCTGCTATTTGAAAATCTTTTCGTGCTGCTGGCAGTTCCGAGAGTTCCTCTAGAGCCAATCCTCTTTGATAATAGAATTGGGGATTATTTTGATCAATGGCGATTGCTTTGCCATAAGCTTCTAGGGAAGATTGGGTGTAACCGAGTCGTTGACGGGATAAACCGAGGTAATAGTAAGCTTGGGAACAATCGGGTTTTAACTGCAAAACTTGCCGACAATCGCTTAAAACTTGCCTATCCTGCTGATTATGGTAGTAAACTTCCGCCCGTTGCAGATAGGCCTGCCAAAATTGCGGATTAATTGCGATCGCTTGCTGGTAAAATGCGATCGCTAGTTGATAATTTTTCTCTTGAGCGTAGTGCCATCCCTGTTGATAAAAATCCTCGGCACTGCGGTTAAAAGTAGGGATTTCTGGGGATAAACTGCGATCATACTCTTTTCTTTTCTCTTTATCGCTCAAAACCCGATAAGCTTGTTCAATTTCGCGAAATTTTGTCACTGCCTCTGGATCATTGGGATTATAATCGGGGTGATATTGCCGGGCCAGACGACGAAAAGCGGCTTTTATCTGATTATTACTGGCATTACGGGGAATTTGGAGGATTTCATAGTAATTTTTCATACTTGAATGGGGGGAGAATTTTCAACTACTGAAAATTGTTGCCAATGGCTCACCGAAACGACTATCATTGTCAATTAAATAGCTTTTATTGAGAGTCGATCGCTTATGTCTGCCTACACTGCCTCCTCCCTGAAAGCGGAACTCAACGCGCGGGGGTGGCGCTTAACTCCCCAGCGAGAGAAAATTCTGCACGTTTTCCAGAATTTACCGAAAGGCAATCATCTCAGTGCTGAGGAATTGCAGGAATTACTGGACAAACGGGGGGAAGGAATTAGTTTATCGACAATTTACCGCAGTGTTAAACTAATGTCGCGGATGGGAATTTTGCGGGAGTTAGAATTGGCCGAGGGTCATAAACACTACGAACTCAATCAACCCTATCCCCACCACCATCATCATTTGGTCTGTATTCAGTGTAATAAAACCATCGAATTTAACAATGATTCCATTCTCAAACACAGTCTCAAACAGTGTGAGAAAGAGGGTTTTCAGTTAATCGATTGTCAGTTAACGGTGATGGCCATCTGTCCGGAAGCTTTGCGGATGGGTTGGCCGTCGGGAATACCGAGTAATTGGGGTTGCACCCGTTCGCTGGTGGATACTCGTTTCCAAAACTGCGAGACTCCCGAATCAAAGGAACCGGAACCAGAAAACTAGACATCTAAGCGGACATTCCCAACTGAAAACCGAGAGCCTTTTTCTGCATTAATTGGAAAATATTATAAAATCCGTTGGCGCGGGAAGGGGTAAGGCTGACTTTTAAACCGGTTTCTTCGATAAAATCCGGGGTGACTTGCAGGATTTCCGTGGGAGTCAGTCCATTTAACCCCTCGATTAACAAAGCAACTAAACCCTTGACTAATTGCGCGTCGGAATCGCCCTTGTACCAAACCTGGCCATTTTCGAGGTCGGCAGTGATATAAACTTGGGATACACAGCCATGTACTTTATTAGCGGGTATTTTGGCAGATTCTGGTATTGGTTCTAGTTTTTTAGCAAAAGCTAGTAATTGTTCGTATTTTTGCTTAGGATCGGTACGACGTTTGAGGCGTTCGACGATGCGATCGAGATTAGACGGGAGCATATTGCGAGTTAAAATAGGAAAAAATTAGCCAATAGCTTTTTTATATTAGCATTCTCGCGGAAGTTGAGCGATATGGTTATGGATGCCAGGACTCCCTTAATCAAAACGCATTGATGCTATCTGCTAGAATTGGCATCAATCAAACACTACGCTTGCAGGAGCTATGGTTAACCTTTCCTACAATAGACCTCGATGATCAAAAAGACTAAGAGCGCTGGGGAGCAACCCCGATGAAATGTAGGGGGTGGGTTCCCCGGCAACTTTAGGGGATTAATCGCGTAATAATTCCGGTTCGGTTAATTCGTCGGTCATTTCCATCAGGGCCCTTTGGACGGGTTTAATCATCGGGTCATCGATATTTTCTACGGTATCGTAGCGGACGCGCTTGGCCCGTCTAGCGACTTGCACGACGATCGAGTAACGATTGCTGGCCACATTCATCAGTTTATCGGTGAGATAAATCATCTCGGAGGAGTCGAATTTAAACCGTTTGGACATAGTTATATTTAGCCTTCTCTGGTGAATTTGGCAGTTGTCACTGATAATAGGTTAGTGATCAGTTTTATTACTCAGTCCACCTTACCATATTTTGTCAACCTTAAGGATAGGGTGATACTTGATCTCGATCGGATTTTGTCAACTACTTTTTACAAAACTTAAATCAATTTTATACAAGTTTAAAAATATACAAATAAAGAGATAATTTTTGAAATAAATAAACCCAAAAAAGGGAGACAATTGCGGGGGCTGTAAATATACTTGAACATTTGACATCCTCACCGCCAGGGCCCGACGGTGATGACCGGCAGAGCGAACAAACTTAATTGAACGACCGACCGCTGGGTTGACGCTTCACGGGATGCCGATACCTTAGCGGTAGTCTTACGCTTTCCGACCCGTCCGTTTTGATTGTCCGAATGCCGGACGGCCACTTTGAACAAGTCGAAAAAATCTAATGTTCAACCTCATTTTCTAGAAAGTTTTACTCGTTCAAGGCCGAATTTGAATTCTTTTGTGAACGAAACCCCCTACTATCTGTTGTCAAGGTTCAGTTTTTAGCTTGGTTATCGCTTTTTCCATTGTAGCTTAAAGCCGTCCTAAAAGGACGGGGTTTTCAACCCAAATTTTCGATAACTTCCCCCTCGATTTAGCTTCCGGTGATGCTATCCCCATGGACTTGACAGTGCTGGCGATCGATGGTTAAAAATAAACAGATGCTGGATCCCCATCCAACATCCGCATTCTAACTCTGCACACATTTTGCTAAGTCCTCATGATAAGTTAAAAAACGCTTCCTTTTTGGGGGCGTTTTTATTTATTCGATTGAAAAAACCGATGACAATCATTACTAAAGCTGATAAGAAAGTGGCAAGTGGGGTGTAGGGTGTGGGGTGTGGGGTGTGGGGATAATAAATAAAAATAATCTCCTGACTCCTGACTCGTGACTTCTAACCCAATTTTGGACAAAGATAAGTAAAAATTATTTATTGACCGTAAAAACTTGAGAATATTTAAATTAACATTCCGCAATATTTATAAATCCTTAAGAATTAATTGAGAAAGATTATTATTTAACAACGATGTTGTGATGGTTACAGCGATTTGATAAAATTTCATAGTGGCCTGTTCTGTGCTTTTTTGGGCAGCAATGGTTAAAACCCTCGCCACACCTAGAAGGTGATCCTAATTAAAACGGGTAAATCAGTCAATTTCACCCACAACGATGATCTTTTTTTTATGTAGTTTTGTTGCAAAAAAAAAGTTTTTTTGACAAAAAGCACAAAGTATGATATGCAGCCAAGGTGTTTCTGGTTGGGAGTAATTATTGTAGAGGGGGGAGATGGGAGAATAAATAAAAGCAATCTCCTGACGACCGACGACCGACTACTGATAACTGACTCCTGATAACTGATAACTGATGAAAAGATTAGCTTGGTTCGATCGCTTAGTTTTAGCGACTATTTTGGCTTTAATTGCCGCAATATCGTCGATTTTGATACAAGGAAATCAAGTCCCTACGCGAGGGGAGAATTTTAGCTGGCAAGGGCGAAAAATCGGCGTTAGGGACAATTATTTTACTTTAAGTTTTAATCGACCGATTGACCGTTCCGATATAGAAACCAGCTTGGTGATCAATCCTCCTTTGCGGGGTAAAATTAGCTGGGCTGGAGATCGCTTGACCTATACTTTGACAGAATTGCCCATCTACGGCAAAAAATATCAAGTAAAGTTACCTATTGCTCAAGGTGAGGACTTTATCGGCGAATTTTACAGCCACGATCGAGCTTTTGCCTATATTGGGGTCAACCAAGAGGAAAGAGGCCGTTTAATCGTCTGTAATATCATTCAGGGGCCAAATAACGTCACAGAACTGAAAAAAACCATCCTTACCCCTGGGGATCTGGTGGTCACGGATTTTCAAATCTATCCGAGGGGGGATAGAATTTTATTCTCAGCCTTTGATCGCTCTGACTTAGGACGAGATACCCCAAAACAGCAACTTTATACAATTACTACGGGGTTAAATCATGACGAAAATAGTCAAAATTTGCCCAGTGGTCGTATAGAAAGGTTTTTAGATGCGAAAACCTATCAAAATCTGCGCTTTAATCTCTCAGATAACGGCAAAACCCTAATCGTGCAGAGAATTAATCATGGGAATCCGGGGGATGCCAGTTTATGGGTAATCAGTGATGATGGACAATCGCGACCGTTAGGAATACAAGGGGATAATTTTTTACTATCTCCCGACGGTAAAAAAGCGGTTGTCAGTCAAACGGGAGGGGTAGCGGTGATTCCTTTGGATGTTCAAGGAGGAAAACCGCAATTTTTGCCCACCTACGAGAAAATCCTCGCTTTTTCCCGGGATGGTCGCCAAAAATTAATGGTGAAATCAGAACCGGATAATCAGCGATCGCTATTTTTGCTCAACGATCGGGGAGAGTCAAGACTACTGTTAAGAACAGCTAATCCGATTATTAGCTGTGAATTTGAACCACGACAGGAAAAAACCCTTTACTGTCTGAAAAGTGATCTGGTTATGGGCAGCGATGGCAAGGTGAAAGAAGAACCTTTTTTAGGGATTATTGAGCTAGAAACGGGTAAAATGATCCCCCTGCTGGCCTTACCTAATTATCGTGACGTGCAGATGAGTATGTCTCCCGATGGCGTGGCCTTATTATTTGATCAGTTAGCAACCATACCCTTTGGAGTCGGAAATGATTTAGTCACTGGGGAGGGGTCGAGTATTGCCGATGGTCGTCTCTGGTTATTGCCACTCCCCGATCAGTTCAGTCCCAATAGCATCCCGAAAATTTTACCTCAAGAACTCAACGCTGGTTTTAAACCCCGTTGGCTGCCCTAATACGGCAGAATTAGGGAGTTAGGAGTTAGGAGTCAGGAGACAGGAGAGAAATCCTTACCTAATCAGGTGACTCGGAGAATACTGATACTAAATCCGGTTATTAAAGACTGATTATCTATTCCCTCTTTTGCAGGATTGCCTCTCCTGATATGTAGCTTATACTCACGGGATTTAGTATGACTCCCGAAAACGAAAACCTCATACCTCACCATTAAGATAAGTGCTATATGCTACTTCAGCGATTTGGTTTTTTATTGCGTCCTAGTGGCGATATCGAGATCGAGCGGGGGATTCGGACTTTATTAGCCATCACAGTACCGATTATTATCGGTGATATTTTAGATCGGTCAGAAGTGGGGTTAATGGTCGGTTTAGCGGCTCAAATCTTGATTTTAGCCGATGTGGGGGGACTTTACTGCCTGAGAGCGAAAACCCTAGTCGCTACGACTATCGGGATGGCTCTAGCTTTGATTATCGGCACATTAGCCAGTGCTTGGCTAGGATTGACCGTGGTGATAGTTTTTTGCGGGTTGTTTCTAGCGGGTTATTTGACAGTTTACGGGGAAAATGGGGCGTTAGCTGGGGTAGTAATCAGTTTATTGCTGCTTTTTGCTGTTTCTCTACCATCGGGAGATATTATCGTCGCTTTACAACGGGCCGGAATCGTTGTGTTGGGAGGGGGATGGACAATTTTTTTGGCCCTGTTTATCTGGCCTTTTCGTCCTAATCAGCCTTTACGTCAGGTAACGGCGGAAAATTTTCAGGGTATCGCCACCTATCTCCGTTCTTTGCCTTTACACTCTCGTTATAATGCTCATGAGGAGCCATATTTTGACCAAATTCGCCAACTGTTGCTCCGTTCGAGGAAAACTGTCACCTTGACGCGTCGGGGACGTTGGGGAAAGAATGAGCTGCGGGAATTGTTAATCGTCTTGATTGAAGATAGCGATCGCATTAATACCAGCTTAATTGCGCTGCGAGAATTGCTTCATCTTCATCCCTTGCCACAACTGACCACGGTGGGTATTTTATTAGAAGATATTCTCGTGCAAGTGGCGGAAATTAGCGAAGATATTGCCTGGTTAATTTTGGGTAGAAATAAACGACCGGATTGTGAGCGTTTGCAGCTATTACTCAAGGCGATCGAGCAACAAAAAAACCTGCAAGCTAAAGTTTTAGAAAACGCCCAGGATGATTATAGCAGTTATGTGGCAATTTCGCAATTAAATAATCGTTTAAAAAAATTATCTAAACAGCTAAAAATAGCCAGTGAAACAGCGCAACATTTGAGGCAAAGCGAAAACTTTTCCGATCAAAAAAATCCCTGGCAGCGGAGCTTTGAAGGGATAGAAAAAGAGTACAGTCAAGAAAAAGCTTGGTGGGAACCCTTAAAATCTAATTTTAATCTAGAATCGCCCCTATTTCGCCATGGTTTACGCTTGGGTTTGGGAAGTGCCGTAGGAGTCTTGATTTACAATAAGCTAGGAATTACCCATAGTTTTTGGATTGGTTTAACCTTAGTTATTGTGTTAAAACCAGATTTTAGCCTGACTTTTCAACGCTTTTTTAATCGGGTGTTTGGCACGATTTTAGGCTCGTTTTTTGTTTTGGCACTGTTGCCAGTTATAGATAATCCGATCTGGTTAGAAATTATTGGAGTGATTTCTATAGCGATCGCTTTAGCTTTGGTGCGATTTCACTATAGTTTGGCAGTATTTTTTATCACAATTTTTGCTTTAATTATCAGTCGTCTCGATGCCAGCAATGACGGGATTAATTTAGAGTATATCAGAATAGTTTATACTTTAATTGGTAGTGCTTTAGCTTTTGTACTTTCCTTCGGTTTTTTACGGGTTAATGAAGATGAACGTTTTTCCCTCGCTGCCATTAAAGCATTAGAAGCTAATCAAGTATATTTTCAGTCAGTTATGGCAGTTTATTTAGGAGAATCATCCTATCAAACTGCAATTTTATCTTCCCATCGCAATAAAGCTCGACGAGCAAATACAACTATGCAAACAGCACTACAAAGATTAATTGATGATCCTAGCACACCTTTTCCACAAATGGAACCGGCAATAACTTTAAGTAATTATATTCCTCGTTTTGGTCGCGGGGTGACAGTTTTATTGACGGAATTGGAACAATATCGCGGTAGTCCTCCCCATCCTGATCTGAGTCTATTCACGCAACAAATAACCCAAGCTTTGACGCAATTAACCCAAGCTTTGCAAGCAAATAATCCTCCTTCTCTCTTACCTCCCCTCGAAGATACTTTAGAAAATATCCTCGATCATTTGCAAGAATTGCGAGAGGAAAGGTTAGTGGAAATTGGCCATCAGAAAGAGGGAACTAATCTCCAGAAATATTTAGGGGATTATAATATTGTCACCACGGAACTTGTGGAATTATCCAGTCGTGTTGGGGTAATGAACACAGCAATTGATCGTTTTATTAGAAGTTAAAATTTAGTTATAACAACAGAATTTAACAGTCAGGAGGAAAATCGATTAACTTCGATAATTTCCGTATATTCAAAATTATTAGGACTGCGTTTCACCAGAGAATAATCAACACCATGAAGATTAATTAAATCCTCTTGACAATCTGCTTTCGGAGAATTATAAACTAACACATATTCTTTACCAATATAGGGAGAAATCTCGGTTTCTACTTCTCCTCTCCATTGAGTTTTTGTCACTAAAACAACTAACTGATTGGCTAATTTAGGAATAGCGATCGCAACTTGCCGACGATAGATATGATCAAGACTACCAAAAGGGGAATCCATCACCAGAGGAAAAGTGCTGCTATCAATTCCCATCAAAGTATTTTTCTGACTCCATTCTCGCACTCGATCGATAATTCCCCCGATAAAAGATAAGCTGAGAATCTGATTTTCTCCGGTGGAAGCTGCTACGGGAATCGCGAATCCTGTGGTATTTTCTAATAGTCTTACCTCGTAATCGGGACTAATACGGGGAATATAGGGAGTAAAAGAAATTGAGCTAAAGATTTCCTGTACCCGTTTTTCTAAGGACAAACGAAACTGATTTTCTAATCTCTGTCTTACCTCACTAATGCGATTAATTGCCTCTTGAGTCGCTAAAATACGTCGTTGTCCTAAATTAGATTTTTCCTCTTTTTGTTGCTGTTTTTGTACCTGCTTTTGCAGGGATTCTAACTCTTTTTCATAGATATCTAGTTGATTTTTATTGCTACCCTGTTCCAATCGTAAATCTTTTAGGGAATCCTCGATCGCATCTAAGCGAGATTGCAGATTTTTAATATCTTCATCGGGATAATGGCGAAATTTATCCCGCACCTCATCTAATTCTGATTCTACTAAAGATAATTCTAAGCGCCACTGGTGAATATTAGCTTGATAATTATCCACTTCTTGCCAAAAATCTAAGACCCTTTTATCCATTTCTTTGACTGTGGAAGATAAGCGAATGGCCGCTTCTTCCACATCGGCCATTCCTGCTTTGTTCATCCAGTCTTGTACCTCTAAATAAGCTTGGCTATTTTCCTGTAATTCCTGGCCACAAATACATTTTTTCCGCTCTAATAATTGTTGGACAAATTGCTGTTTGATACCACTGGGTAATTCCCCTTGTTGTCGTAGGCGATCGATTAATTGCTGAAAATTTTGATTAATTCCTTTTAAAAAGACTTGATAAGCTTGCTGGGAAATTAATTTCTTTAACTTATCCTTAGTTCTGACTAAATCTTGCCGCAGATTTCTTTCCTGTTGTTCTAATTTTTCTTTTAACTGTTTTAATTCCTCGGCACCACTTAACTCTAATAAGCGATTAGTCACGGCTTTTTTTAATTCTTCCTGCTGGGATAACTGGTTAATAATATCCTGCTGACGCTGTTTTAATTTCTCGAAATCCTGCTCAATTTTACTTTCCTGTTTTAATAACTTTTTTAAATCCGATTCCCCTAAATCTTTAAGCTCATCTTGTAAAGATTTTTTGGCTTTTTTTAAATGCTCGATCGCTCGATCTAATACTTTAACTCCCAATAATTCTTTTGTATCCTCGGCGATTTTACCTTGGCTACTACTGCGGAATTGATGATCGATATATTCCCCATCAAAAAAGAAATAACGGTGTAAACTTTCGGGTAAAATTTGATTAATAATATCCTCTGGTGGTTGATTGGGTGTGTACCAATTGCCATCATCACCAGCGTAGAGCATATATAAACTATTTGAACCGTATTTAATTTTGCTATTTACATCTTGGTAGGCGAAAAATTTTCGTTTTACCTGATAGCGTTTATTTTCATGTTCAAAGTTTACTTCTGCGGAACATTCTATGGAAGTTCCCGTGGTTACTTCCGTAATTGCCCGTTTATTAACTAATAACTCTGGTTCGGCAAAAGCTGCTGTAAATTTTTCATAAAGAACCCAGGTACAAGCATTTAAAATTGTTGTTTTTCCCGCCCCATTATTGCCATAAATTACCGTCGTATTGCGAGAATTCGCCGCTAAATGTATCTCAGGAGTCTTACCATAAAATTGTCGAAAATTACATAACTTTATTGATAGTAGTTTCATATTTAGATAGAGGGGATGATGGGGAAGTGGGGAAGTGGGGAAGTGGGGAAGTGGGGAAGTGGGGAAGTGGGGAAGTGGGGAAGTGGGAAGTGGAGCATTTGGATGAAATTTCCCTAAACCCCTAAATCCCTATCACCCTATCACCCCAAAACCCTATCACCCTATCTCCTGACTCCTGATAACTGATAACTGATTATTGGATTACTTCTTTAATAATTGTTAAAACATCATCATTGATATTACGAGGATTGCGCTGGTATAACTTATCTCTTTCCAATTTTAAAACTCGATCGATGATTTTTCTTACATCTTCAGGAGCGTTTAAAATCGGTTCTTGGATATTTTGGAGATTATTATCAGAATTAGTCATAGGGCAGATTTTTTAATATTTACAGATGCTGCATTTCCAACAAAATCCCTGCCGGGGTACGTTAATCTATTACTAACGCACCCTCAGCCTCTATTGTTTCTCTAGACGAAACTTAAATAGGGTAACTTTTGGGCGGTAGATTGAATCAGATCGAGATTTTGTAAAAGCTGTCCGCAGGTATCCCAACCCCCTTCTATTAACATCTGTCGGGAACCTTCATTCATAGAGACGGTAGCGACAAAATCCCCCCATTCCACTGTCATGGTTGTCAAAGAAAGATCGACGGGAATTTCGGGATTAGCTGCAATTAAATCCTGTAAATGGGTGATGGTTTTAGCCTCGGCAGTGACACAGGGAACCCCATTAGCGATACAATTGCCAAAAAATATTTCGGCGAAACTTTCCCCGATAATTGCTTGAATTCCCCAACGTAAAATCGCTTGCGGTGCGTGTTCCCGAGAAGAGCCACAACCAAAATTACCATTGACTACCAGAATTTTCGCTCCTTGGTACTGGGGTAGATCGAAAGGATGACTCCCCTGTAAAGCCGCTCGATCATCAGCGAACACTTGTTCGCCTAAACCTTCAAAGGTGATACAACGCAAAAAACGAGCCGGAATAATGCGATCGGTGTCAATATCGTTGCCTCGCAAGGGTAAAGCTCGTCCGGAGATGGTTTTAACTTGACTCATGATCTTTTTCTAACTTTTACTAGCAGTAACAAAAAAAGTGGTTGCATCTTGCCATACCCCCTGATCGGTGGCATTTTTCTCGATTTCTCGGCGATAATTGTTCACTAGAGTCGCAATTTCGGCAGCCGATAGGCGGTCGAAAGGGTTATGCTGAGGATAAAAATACTGCCCATACCAGAAGTTTTTGGCGGTTTCTAGGGGCAAATATCGACCTAGTTGTTCGACATTGACCGATATATTGGTAAATCCCGCATTTTCCAGCAATTGATGGCATTTTTCTGGGGTGGCGATGGGAGTGTGCAGATTAGGCAACTCAAAACCATAGGTTTCGCGACAAACACCACTGATCAAGGGTAGGAAGTGGGATTCTAAATTATTACAGGAAAAAGCGATCGAACCGCCTTTTTTTAACCATTGATACCATTTTGCCAGCACTTGCGGGATATCGGGGAAAAGTGCGATCGCCAGAGAACAGGTAATCAGATCGAAACTAGACTCGGCAAAGTCAATGGCAGCTATATCGGCGTTAATCAGGTCAATATTCTCGATATTTAATGCTTCTAGCTTTTTTTCGGCTCTGGCAATCATTTCTGGCGTGAAATCAACCCCGATGACACTTTTCACTTTTGGGGCAATTGCGACCGCAATAAATCCCGTTCCCGTTGCCACGTCTAGCACAGATTGGCTTTTTTGTAAATAGAGATAATTTACTAATTTAAGGGCGCGAGCTTGTGTAAAATCGTTATCGTAATCGTGACGAAGGGCATAAAAATCAATCACTTGACGCTTATAATCGTTGATCATCTTCTCTATTGCCCAATTATCGACAAAGACTGACCCAATTGACTTAAATTAAGAGCATGGCCGCCGGTAACTAGATAAACCGCGTCTGCTATTGTGCCAATTCTACGACAGAGATCGCCTAAACGATCGCGAAACAGACGACCGAGGGGATAAGCGGGAACCACACCCCAACCGGTTTCTTCCGCTACCAGAATAACATCAACCGCCGCGTTTTTGAGGGAATACAAGAATCGATCGCTAATTTCTAACCATTCAGCTGCCGACATTTCTAAACAATTGGCTACCCAAGTACCGAGGGAATCGATCAATAAACAGTGAGTAAATGGACTATTATCAATAGTTTCGCTTAATTGTCGGGGAATTTCTTGGGTTTGCCATTGGGGGGAACGTCGCTGCCGGTGTTTTTCAATGCGATCGCACCATTCTTGATCTTTTTCATCCACCGAGGAGGTGGCGATATAAATAACGGGTTTTTGGCTGATTTTGGCTAAATATTCGGCCCATTCACTTTTCCCAGAACGGGCGGCCCCTGTAACTAGGATAATTTTTTCATCCACGATCGAGATTTTGGCAAATAACTAAAGTATATAGGGTCTGCTGAAAAAGTTTGTTGGTGGGGGCAGGGTGTGGGGTGTGGGGTGTGGGGTGTAGGGTTTTACCGATTTTGAGGTAGTCAGTTACCTAATTTTCAGGGAAAAAGTACCTGAATTTTACCCCCGATCCCTCCA
>NZ_JADBUN010000070.1:0-11683 GCF_020245625.1 Microcystis sp. M049S2
GGAGCAGATATTAATGGTTCCTTAAATATTGGAAGAAAGGTAGTCGGAGAGGCCGCCTTTAGCGGGAATCCGATAGAGAGGTTCGTAGTTAACCCAGTACGGGTCAAAGCGTACAAAGCTAATTCTAGATGCAATATTTGCCTACAGAATTAGTAACTATTAGAGATAATTGGCTGTTAAAACCGAAAAAAAGGGCGAACAAAATTCACCCTAACAGACACAGTAATCATCCTACAAAGTGCCGATAAACTGATCAATGCGATCGAATCCTTTTTCAATCGTCTTTAGGTCTGTAGCATAGGAAAGACGAATACAATCATCAGCACCGAAAGCAATACCGGGGATAGCGGCTACTTTTTGGGTTTCTAGGAGTTTCTGACAAAAATCCCGTGATTTTAAACCAGTTTGACTGATATCGATAAACACATAAAAAGCACCGTTGGGAGTAGGACAATTGAGTCCAGGGAGCGATCTCACTCGTTCTAAAATATACTGTCGGCGCTCGCTAAAAGCTTTGACCATTTCCTCGATGCAATCTTGGGGACTCTCTAAAGCAGCGATCGCACCGTACTGGGCAAAAGTGCAGACATTAGAGGTACTATGACCTTGGATCTTAGTCATAGCCTTGACAATTTCCACCGGTCCTGCTATGTAACCGACGCGCCACCCCGTCATCGAGAAAGCTTTAGCAAAACCATTACTAATAATACTGCGCTGAAAGATTTCCGGACCAAAAGAAGCGATACTGCGGTGAATTGCGCCATCATAGAGGATTTTCTCGTAGATTTCGTCAGAAACCACTAAAATATCCTTTTCAACCACAATTTTTGCTAAAGCTGCGATTTCTTCGGGAGTATAGACAATGCCGGTGGGATTAGAGGGAGAATTGAGAACAAATAATTTAGTTTTCGGTGTAATTGCCGCTTCTAGCTGTTCGGGGGTGATTTTATAGTGATTCTCTAGGCTAGTGTTCACTATAACCGATGTTCCCCCCGCTAACGTCACCATTTCAGGATAACTCAACCAGTAGGGTGCGGGAATAATTACTTCGTCCCCCGCTTCAATTAACGCCATGATTAGATTATAGAGAGACTGTTTACCGCCATTGGTAACGATGACATTATCGGCATTGTATGCTAGTTGATTATCCCGCAGCAATTTCTCGGCGATCGCTTTTCTTAACCCCGGTTCTCCGGCAGCCGGTCCGTAGCGAGTTTTCCCCTCATCCAGGGCCTTTTTCGCGGCAGCTTTGATGTGAATGGGTGTGTCGAAATCTGGCTCCCCGGCGCTAAAACTACAGACATCTTCGCCGTTTTTCTTCATTTCCTTGGCCAGAGAGTCGATAGCTAGGGTAAGGGAGGGGGTGACTTGATTGACTCGTGACGCTAGTTTCATAGTATTTTACCCTGACAGGGCTTTTCTGATGACCTACACAACCTTTAGTATCGTCCATCACCTCGATTGTTCTGGGTGTTTTTTTATATAATCTCCGGAATTGCGGCGCTTAGGGATGGGTGTGGGGTGTGGGGTGTGGGGTGATGGGGTGTGGGGTGTGGGGTGTGGGGTGTGGGGAAATGGGGAGAATAAATAAAAATAATCTCCTTTTGCCTTTTGCCTTTTGCCTTTTGCCTTTTGCCTTTTGCCTTTTGCCTTTTGCCTTTTGCCTTCGTTATTGAGGATTTTTTCTTTTCGGGGGTTTTTGTTTGCTGGTAGGGAGTAGGGGAGCGGTTAATTTTTCGTAGAGTTCAAAGAGGTATTCAATACGGTTTAATTCACTGGTGAAAGGTTGGGGACGATAACACAAATCAACAGCTTTGTCAAGTTTTTGGTGAGCTTTGAGCAAGTCGGGAGGCATGGTTAAAGGGTCGTATAAATCCGCAAGGCTACTATCAGGATATTTTACCCTAGTATCCAGCACAGCTTGAGCGCAAGTTTCAACGGTTTGTTTTTGTTTGTCGGTGATATTTTCTGGAAAGGGGTAGTTATTATAAACAATATCTTTTGAGTAGCGATAATCGCTTTTTAATCTGCCACACACATATTTAACCCATGCCATGTGCATTTCTGAAGTAAGAATACCAAATAAATATAGATTGGCATTAGGAATTAATAAAACTTGATCATTACCAAT
Source organism: Microcystis sp. M049S2 (assembly GCF_020245625.1). Taxonomy (NCBI): domain Bacteria; kingdom Bacillati; phylum Cyanobacteriota; class Cyanophyceae; order Chroococcales; family Microcystaceae; genus Microcystis; species Microcystis sp. M049S2. Next base: position 2,132 of record NZ_JADBUN010000070.1, read on the forward strand.
CACATTTTTATTCATAAAACCTATCGGAATATATTTTCTTCTTTCAGATGAGACACGGGGAACAAGTAAATAATTCGTGTCGGGTTGTGCTATTTGACAGAATAGAGTAGGTGTCGCCGCAAATTTACGAGTAGAAGCAGCTTTACTTTTTAATCTAAAATTTTTAACCTTATCTACTCTTTTGATGACTTCTGGTAATGTCTTTAATTCAGTGGGAGAAATATCAACTAACCATAGACAATAGCGACTATAACCATTAATAAATTCTTGCGCTCCTGTATAAGGTCTAATCCATTTTTCTGCCTTCGACTCTAATTTTAAAAATTCTTCTTTTTCTGGTTCTGTAAAAATAAAATTACCACCATCTCTTGGCATACTACCAAAACGCATTAATGGAATATTAGATAAAGGAAAACTTCGGTTAAAAATAATGATGTCACTTCCATCAACTAAATAGGGATTAATATTATTAGACTGAATAACTAATGATTCACCTTGAATATCTTCATAATCAAATAGGATTTTATTTGTTATATTAAAACTTCCAAAGCCAATGATAACACAATGAACTGCGGCGTTTCCTTTTGCTTCATTACTCCATTTAAAAGTACGATGGGCAAAATGAATTTTTAAATAATATTTTTGAAAAAGAATATTCCAAAGTAATGCAACTTGCTCCCCTTGAGATATAGAATTTGTGGAAACAAAAGCAACCCTGATTCTATTGCCCTGAATTATTTGAGCAGCCTTAATATACCATGCACACACATAATCTAAAACGCCTATTCCTTTCTCACCGTCGAAAACATAAGCCATATCATTCCTTTGCTGTTCGTTCATAATCATCGCACCAACAAAAGGAGGATTTCCTAAAATAAAATTGAGCTTCTCTTTTGATATAACTTCCTCCCAATCAATCCGCAAGGCATTTCCATGAACAATCTTTGCCGCTTTCCTTAATGGTAAACGCACAAAATATTGACCAAAAGTATTACTAACCTTAACATTCATCTGATGATCAATTAACCACATCGCCACCTCTGCCACCCTCACCGCAAACTCATCGTATTCAATACCAGCAAACTGATTGACATCTACCTGAATAATGGTACTAATATCTGTTACTAACTGCCCCGTTTTATCTAATTTATCTAACTCCTGTAACACCAAAATCTCTAAATCGCGTAACTCTCGATAGGTAATAATTAAAAAATTGCCGCAACCACAGGCAGGATCAAGAAAATATAAATTAGCAATCTTTTTCTGAAATTCTAGTAATTTATTGCGATTGCCTTTAATCTTCTCAAATTCTCTGTGTAAATCATCTAAAAATAATGGTTTAATCACCTTTTGAATGTTCTTCTCGGAGGTATAATGCGCCCCTAAATTGCGTCGCTCTTTTGGATTCATTACCGCTTGAAACATAGAGCCAAAAATAGCAGGGGAAATTTTTCCCCAATCAAAAGCACAAGCTTCTAATAACATGACTCGCATCTTGCTATCAAAAGCCGCTAAGGGTAAAGACTCCTCGAATAACTTGCCATTTATGTAGGGAAATTGAGTTAAATTCTCATCGAGATTTTTTAATCTTTTTTCTTCTGGTGTATTCAAAACCTGAAAAATAGCATCAATGTGCATCGCCAAATCACTGCCATCTTCTTTGGTATGTAGATCGATATATTCCCAGAAAATACCCTTATTAAAAATACCCGTATCATCGGCAAATAAACAAAATAATAAACGCACTAGATAAACTTCTAAATTATGCCCCATATAACCAATTTCTTTGAGGCAATCATGAAGTTTTCCCATTAACTCGGCCGCTTGAATATTGACGGGATCTTCGTCTTTATAAACTCGCTTTTCGTAACCAGCAATAAAATCAAATAAATGAACATTATCAACAAAATTACTTAATTCAAATTCCCATTGATTGCCCGAATCTAAATCATATAATTTAAACCGTTGAAAATCCGAGACTAAAATATAACGCGGTAACTCATGTTCCTTTAAATTGGGAAAATAATCCTTAGCCTGTTGTGTGGCTTTTTCTAAATCTTTCCCCTTCGATTTATGCTCAACTAAAATCGTTCCTTTCCAGAGTAAATCAATAAAACCCTGTTTATTATCTGCTTTTTTTATCGGTTGCTCAAAACTAGCTACCCTACGCCGTGAAATGCCAAAGACATGAAAAAAATCATTCCAAAAAGACTGAGATTCTGCTTTTTCTGAAGTCTCTCCTTCCCACTCTTTTTGAAAAGCGATGGCGCGATTTTTTATTTCATTCCAACTTAAAGGCATAGTTTTAATTGCGGTTCTATTGGAGTTAAGGTGATAAGCTTATCTTACCGAAAAAAGGGCATAAGCCTTATGTCCCTAGCATTAATATCGTGCCGGCTGTAGGGGCGCATCGCGTGCGCCCATTATGTAACATTGTGAACATTTTTCACCTGATGTCCAGAGGACCCAAAATGGATAAAATGTGTCACCTTAAAAGGCAAAAGATGCGTTGGGTGTCGATTGAATATAACTAATGAACAACCACAAAGGCACAAAGGACAGAAAGATTAGGTTTTTCTGGCAACCCTAACTAAAACTTACCTGAACAAAAGCCCCCAGAAAACATCACTTTCTAGGGGTTTAATTACATTGACGGAAAACAAATTTATGGGGAGGTTAACCTCCAGCCACCGCAGGAACGATACTGACTTCATCGCCATCTTTTAAGGGGGTTTTTGTCCCATCGAGGAAGCGAATATCTTCACTGTTGACGTAGAAATTTAAAAAGCGCCGGGGTGCGCCCTCTTCATCGCATAAGCGGGCCTTAATACCGGGGAAACTTGCTTCTAAGGATTCGATTAAATCACCGACACTACTAGCACTACACTCGACGGTAGCCTTATTTTTTGTAAGTTGTTGCAGGGGAGTGGGAACGAGAACTTTTACAGCCATAGATATTAAAGGAAAAAGTGGAAAGGACAGTAAGCTGCGCGCGAATTTAAATTGCTTGTGGAGATGAGGCAAGGGGATAATCGCCCCATCATCCCTGAACATCAATTCTAGACGAGAACCTGTTGCCATTCGAGGCGTTCGAGGGTGCGGGAACGTTCCAGGGCCCGTTCAAAGCTTTCTAATTTCGGTTCGATTAACAGGGGTTCACCGATATAACCCTGTACCGCTTCTTGGGTTTTTAGACCATTACCGGTGATATAAACAACTGTGGTTTCTTCGGGGTCGATTTTACCCGCTTCTACTAATTTTTTCAAGACAGCGATAGTCGTACCGCCTGCGGTTTCCGTGAAAATGCCTTCCGTTTCTGCCAAAAGTTTAATACCTTCGATAATTTCGGCATCGGTGACGGATTCAATATTACCGCCAGTTTTACGCGCAATATCAAGGGCATAAACACCATCGGCGGGATTACCAATAGCGATCGATTTGGCGATAGTATTGGGTTTAACTGGGGCGACAAAATCCCGTCCTTCCTTGAAAGCTTGGGCAATGGGGGAACAACCCTCCGCTTGAGCGCCACTAAAACGCACTGCTTTATCTGCCACCAAACCGACTTTGACGAATTCTTGGAAGCCTTTATAAATCTTGGTAAACAGGGAACCACTGGCTAAAGGTGCGACAATATGGTCGGGGAGTTTCCAGCCTAATTGTTCAGCCACTTCAAAGCCTAAAGTTTTGGAACCTTCGGAATAGTAGGGGCGCAGATTGATATTGACAAAACCCCAACCGTAGGTATTACCCACTTCTGAACAGAGACGGTTAACTTGATCGTAGTTGCCTTTAACTGCCATGACCGTGGGATTATAGATTAGGGTGCCGAGAATTTTACCCGCTTCTAAGTCGGAGGGAATGAAAACACAACAGTCTAAACCGGCGTGAGCGGCAATAGCGGCGGTGGAATTGGCCAGATTTCCCGTACTAGCACAGGAAACGGTAGTAAAACCTAATTCTTTAGCCCGGGTAAGGGCGACGGATACCACTCTATCTTTGAAGCTGAGAGTGGGCATATTGACGGCATCATTTTTAATGTAGAGATTTTTTAGACCCAAGCGCCGAGCTAAACGGTGGGATTTAACTAGGGGAGTCATACCCGTACCCACATCGATGGGATTTTCACTTTCCACCGGCAAAAAGGAACGATAGCGCCAGATGGAATTGGGACCTGCTTGAATGCTTTCTCTGGTAACGGTACGACGGATGAGGTCGTAATCGTAGTCCACTTCTAGGGGGGCAAAGGTTTCTTCGCAGATATTCAGCGCTTTCAGAGGGTAAGAAGTCCCTCCTTCCTTAGAAACCAAGCGGGTAAAGGTGGGGATGAATTTTGAGGTTTTGATGTTTGTCGCTAGGGTCATGATTTTCCTGTCTTGCCGTCAACTGAATCTACAAGCATCCTATCACCGGCAAAATCTTGGTGTCAAATATACCCGACTATTTTTGTCGGGTATAAATTTATACAAAAACTAGGGGATAATCTGGGGAGCAGCAAGGGTTAAGGGGAGATGGTTAAGCTGCCGTGTCAGGAAACTTCGGGGTAGTTTTAGGTCAAAAAAAGGACTAGGAGAAGGAATTTAAGTGTTTTAGGAGGCTATAGCCTATTTACTGCGAATTTTATCGAAATAAGCTCTGATGTTTCTTTAAATAGCTTAAATAGGGGGCGATTAACTGCGGTTGTCAGAAAGTTTCTCGCTTTACTCCGGATGATTGTCAAGAAAAGTGACAAATTATGTGATTTTGTTGAGAAATAATAATTTTTTCTGGACTGTCAAATAAAATTGACTATTTTCAGCAGGAGTCAGGAGCCGGTCGTCAGGAGTTAGAAGATTGCTTTTATTTATTCTCCCCACACCCCACACCCCACACCCTACACCCTCTTTCAAGTCAGTGGTCAGGAGATAACTGCTTTTTGATAAAAAGTTAAGGTGGTATTGCCGTAGCGTTTCTGACGACAAATAGTTAAACCTTCTAGATTAATTGCTGGCCAAGATTTGGGATTATGTTCCACGGCAATTTCCCCCAGAGAATCTAATAAATTAGATTGAGAGATGGCAGTTAGTACCGGTAAATATAAACCGCTTTCATAGGGAGGGTCAAAATAAATTAAATCAAAACTTTTCCCCGCTAAAGTGGCTAACTTTGTCACCACATCCCCCCGAATTACTTGAAATTGCTGGGGAGAAGTTGCTAAATTGCGCCAATTTTCCTTAATAATTTCGCCAGCGCGTCCTGATTGTTCAATTCCGATTACTAGACTCGCACCTCGACATAAAGCTTCCCCACCCATGGAACCATTACCCGCACAAAGATCCAACCAACGACAGCCGGATAATTTCTGTTGCCAGATATTAAATAAAGCTTCTCGGACCCTTGCTGTCGTCGGACGGGTTAATTGTCCTGCTAGGGTTTTTATGGGACGATTGCCGTAAATTCTCATTAGTTAAAAGGCAAATTCAGTTAATCTTTTTTGTAATAAATCAGGAAAAAGGGCATAGTATCTTTGATTGAGAGGAGAGGGATGGGGGAGAGGCAATAAAGTCACTTCCTTTTGCTGTTTTAATCCATCTTCATCAGTAGCGGTAAGGGTAACTAGCAGTTTTTTGGTAAAGCGTTCTTTATCAAGATAGAATTTATCTACTTCTTTGGGTTTACCGTAGGGTTCAAACCATTTAAAAGCTTCCGTGCCAAGGGGAATGATATGATCACCTTGCCAATAAAAAACGAGCAGTTTTTCTATAAATGGACGAAAACGATCTTTCACTTCCCCAGAATAAGCTTTATTACCCGGCGGTTTGTAGGGAACTGTATTAGTCAAGAAAATTCGATCGCACACCGATAATAGCTCTTGACGATCATGGGATTTTCTCCCCTGCCAAGCTTGAAAAAATCCCTCTCTTACCATTCTACCGGCAGCCCCGATCAAAGGTTGTCCTGCATACACTTCATCTCGTCCTAAATCCCGGCCAAAAAAGCATAACTGACTAGCAAGATTACCAGCATACAAAACTGGTTCAAGGGGGTCTTTTTTTGCCTCTTGGTAAATCAGGGTATCGATGGGAAAATCCTCTTTTTTTGCCTCTTGGTGTACCTGTTTAATTAGGGTTTTAATATCGGCCATTATTCCAGAAATCGGTTATTAGTGGCTCTCCATTCTACTACAAAAATGAAAATTATCAGTCTTCAGTCTTCAGGAGATTATTTTTATTTATTCTTCCTTTTCCCCACACCCCACACCCTACACCCCACACCCCACACCCTACACCCCACACCCCACACCCTACACCCCACACCCTACACCCCACACCCTACACCCCACACCCTACACCCCACACCCCACACCCTACACCCCAATTCACTCCTCGGTGCGATAGCCAAATTCTGCTAAAAGTGAGCGAGATTGTCGCCATTTCGGTTCTACCTTCACAAATAATTTTAAATATACCTCCCCAGCGATTAACTTTTGAATAGCCGATCGCGCGGAAGAGCCGATCGCTTTTAACATACTGCCATTTTTACCGATGACGATCCCTTTTTGGGAAGCTCGTTCCACGTTAATGGCGGCAAAAACCTTGGTTAAAGCGGGAGTTTCCTCGACGCGTTCAATCACCACCGCCACAGAATGGGGAACTTCCTGACGAGTTTGCAGTAAAATCTGTTCGCGGATTAATTCGCCCATAATAAACCTTTCCGGTTGATCGGTGACTAAATCGGGGGGATAGTAATAGGGACCGACTTCGAGGGAATCAATTAACAGATTTTGCAGTTCTGCGATTCCCGTCCCCTCCAGTGCCGAAAACTTGAGCAGAGGCCAGTTATTTTCCGCCGCTAAGGTGCGATAACTATCGTCGATAGGCTCCGGGGCTTCCGGTTGCTGATCGGCTTTATTTAGCCCTAAAATCGTGGGAGTTTGGTTTTTAGTCAGTAAATCGGCAATATAGCGATCGCCATTGCCCAAAAAATTACTACTATCGACAACAAATAAAACTAAATCTACAGAATTTATGGCGTTTTCGGCATTTTTAACTAAAACTTTGCCTAATTCGTGATGGGGTTTGTGAATGCCGGGGGTATCGACAAAAATCATCTGGGAGCGCTCGTCGGTGACAATGCCGCGTAAACGGTTGCGGGTAGTTTGAGCGATGGGGGAAGTAATGGCGATTTTTTGTCCCACTAATTGATTCATCAGGGTAGATTTGCCCACATTAGGACGACCAATAATGCCAATAAAACCGGATTTAAAACCAGTGGGTGCGATGGGAATTACTGCCGAATCGAGATTAAAGGCTTGGGAGTTGATCAAATCGTTCATAATTAAAGAATATTACTTAAAAAATGTTTTTACCCATGCAAAGGATAATTTTGTTCTTATTAGTATTGATTCTAGGCTGTAGTAACCATTTAGAATTATCTATAGCGGGAAATTTAAGCGATCGCTTAACTAATTATCCTCGCTGGATGACTAAACCAGTGGTTAGTTTTGCCAGTGGAGATTTAGTTTATCCCGATTGGATGGTGGGCAGTTGGACTGTCACCAGTACCCTAATCGATTTAACCGCTCCTCTTTCTCCCCAGATTATCACACCTGGTTTTGAAAGTAATCGTCGTTACCTAGAAAAATCGATCGAGTTTCCGGTGAGATTCATCGAGAAAGCTATTTCCAGACCGATAAATGCTGCCTTTTTATCCACCATTATCAGTAAACCATCAACTGTGGCCGATCGATCCTTTAATGCTTTAGCAATTAGTCGCGCCTATTTAGGTAATCAATCGGTATTATCCGTAAAAACTGACCCTAATAATCCCAATCGTCAGATTACCTTTTTACGCGGCGCTCATCAACTAATTTCCACGGTAATTGCCAGAAATAGCGAAACTCCTAGCCAAAATCAATTTATTGCCACAGAAATCAGTCAACAAATTTTCCGGGGAGAAACCAACACTTATCTTAATGAGGTGGAAACCACCACCTCCTATCAGTTATTATCTCCTAATAAAATTCTAGGCGATCAGGTGACAGCCATTTATCTTTCCCCCCAATCCCCGGATTTTTTCCAAGCGCAGAATCGTCCTGTGGCTTTGTATCGTTATCGCCTAGAATTGCTGAAAGATTAATAGAAATCCTGTAAAAATCAAAAATCTTCCCTTAGATGAGGAGACAGGAGGAGAAAAAAGACAAGAGATAATCCTAGCCATAAAACCTAAGATTAGGTCAAATTTATCTAATTGGGTCGCCAGTCGCCGGTCGCCGGTCGTTAACACCACATTAGGTTATACTTCTAGGAAAATGACATCGCTATTAAAATAAGTTTAATTAATGTTTGTGAGCAGAGGAGCTAGGAGTTAATGGTTTGGGATCTGGGCAAGAAAATTAAAGATGGCCAGTACAGGATTCAGGAAGTATTGGGTGAAGGAAGATTTGGCATTACCTATCGAGCCAGCGATCGCAATGGTGATTCAGTGGTGATCAAAACGCCGAGGGATGTGGGTTTTAAATTGTGGGAGTCTGAGCGTTTACAGAAACTTTTTTGGCAGGAAGCGAGTAAATTAAAAGGTTGTGATCATCCTCATATCGTGCGAGTTAAAGAGTTATTTTCAGAGGGTAAAGCTAACTGCATGGTTATGGAATATATTGATGGGACGACCTTAGATCGGCGATCAACAAAAATTTTACCAGAAAAAGAAGCCTTACGCTACATTGAGCAGATTGGACAGGCTTTAATGGTGGTACATAGTCGCGGTTTTCTGCATCGAGATATTCGACCGGGTAACATTATGATTCGGACTGGTAAACCAGAAGCAGTCTTAATTGATTTTGGTTTAGCCTTAGATTTTGATGAGGAATTAACCAAAACTCGTACCCAGGAATTAGCCTCAGGTTTTGCGCCTATTGAGTGTTATTCTCGTGATGCTAAACGCGGAGCTTTTACCGATATTTATAGTTTAGGAGCCGTGTTATACGAGCTTTTAACGGGTAAAATTCCAGTGAATGCGATGACTCGAAAAATTGATCATCAGCCTTTAATTGAGCCGAAAACCTACAATTCAGAAATCAGCCCTAATATCAACAAAGCCATTCTTTGGGCATTGGAATTAGACATAGATAAACGTCCTCAGTCAGTGCAAGCATGGTTTAAGGATTTAGGTTTGTCTATTCCCAAAAAAGAACAATTTAAAATATCTCAACCCATTGTTATTAATTGGACATTAGTGTGGGCTGGTGTCGCGGCGATTGCTACTTTATTAACGGCTTTAGGTGTACCAGAATTGATGAAGCAAAAGTTTACACCTCAACCAACTCCGACAGGTTCTCCCCAATCTTCTCCTAAGTAGGTAGGCGTTAAAAATTATCAAATGCCCCCCTTATCAAGGGGATCAAGGGGGGATCAAACCCCCCTTATCAAGGGGGGATCAAGGGGGGATCAAGGGGGGATCAAACCCCCCTTATCAAGGGGATCAAGGGGGAATCAAACCCCCCTTATCAAGGGGGGATCAAGGGGGGATCAAACCCCCCTTATCAAGGGGGGATCAAGGGGGGATCAAACCCCC
>NZ_JADBUN010000071.1:0-3860 GCF_020245625.1 Microcystis sp. M049S2
TAAGGGAAAAAGGTTAGCTAGGGGACTTTATAAAATGGGAACAAATCAGTTGTTAAATGCCGATGTCAATGGGGCATTTAACATCATTAGAAAAGTAATTCCTGATGTCATTGACCAGGGAATAAAGGGTTTGCCGTTTAACCCTGTAGTGCTTGACCCACTTGTTAGTGAGCCAGTCGAACTACGAATGACTAAGCTTTCAGGCTTTTAAGTAAGTTTGAGTAAGTTTAGTTGAGCGGTTAATCTAGGATTAGCTCCTGATAACGGCTGTAGAGAGGACAAAAATATGATAGCGACAATAATCGATCGCCTTACGGAAACCAACCCGCAAATTATGCGAGAATGGCAAGGAAGATTAACCCCGAAAAATATCTCGATCGCCTCGATTATCTCCCTAGTTGGTCAATTATTAGTTTATTTATACTATCAAAATCTCTTGCCAGTAGCGGCGGGATTTAGTCGTTACTGTACCGCTAATCCCCCCAATAACAACGACTATTATCCCTATAGTGGGATTAAATACTGCATCCAAGACCTAAATGGTGAATGGATGATTATCTCCCGGTTATGGTGGTTAGATATCTTCACTTTTCTGAGTATTACCGGCATTTTCGCTCTTTTAGTGGTGGGAACCTATCAATTAATCGCCGATCTTTCCGGGGAAGAGCGCCGGGGTACACTTAATTTTATCCGTCTGAGTCCCCAACCCGCCAAAACGATTTTTATCGGCAAAATTTTCGGGGTTCCCATTCTCCTCTATCTCGTCTGTCTTCTCGCTTTACCCTTTCACTTGGGGGCGGGTTTATTAGCAGGTATTCCCCTATCGTTAATTTTAGCCTTCTACGCGGTTCTGATCGCTAGTTGTGCCTTTTTCTATCATGCCGCCCTTAGTTTCGCTTTAGCCACGCCATGGTTAGGGGGATTTCAACCCTGGTTAGGCAGCGCAACAGTCTTAATCTTTGTGTTTTATAGCAGTATTTTTACTTTATCGGGCTATGGTGGTTCCCGTACCCCCTTTGATTGGTTAATTCTCTTTAATCCTAGTTTTTTCCTTCCCTATCTAGTTAAATCTACCTTTCTCCCCCCCGATGCGGTACGCTATCTAGGAATCTCACAAATCTTTGATCTGCGTTGGTACGGTCAATCTCTCTGGCAATCGGTTATAGTGGGTATTAGTTTAATTTTGCTCAATTTTGCCCTCTGTACCTACGGTTTAACCCGAGTTATCCAGCGTCGCTTCCATAATCCCCTCGCTACTCTTGTTAGTAAACCCCAAAGTTATTGGATGATGGGCTGTTTTAGCGCTATTAGCCTAGGTTTTGTCTTCCAAACGCTGGAACCGAGCTATCTTTTCGATAATTTTGTCATTCTTAGCGTTTTTGTGGCGATTTTTGGCTTGTTAATCCTTTTTGCCCTCACTCCCCCCCGTCAAACTCTCCAAGATTGGACTCGCTATCGTCATCTACAAGGAAAAAAGGGCATTAGTCTGGGGAAAGCTTTAATCTTTGGCGAAAAAAGTCCTTCTACCCTAGCCATGGCTGTTAACCTCGCTATTGCCATTTTATTCATCCTTCCCGCTATTTTTATCGCCCCTCTCCATCAATATAAACTAGCCACTGCAGCCGGGTTTCTCTTGGCAATGAACATGATTTTAGTCTATGCCGCTATCGCTCAATTATTGATGTTAGCCAGCACAAATAAACGCGCTTTGCTGGCAGCCATTAGCATCGGCATTTTGATTATTTTCCCCTTCCTCTGTTTCGCTGTCTTGCGAGTTGATCCCAGTCAATCTCCGCTTTTATGGTTTTTTACTTTTCTTCCCATTGCCGCTACTAAATACGCTACATTTCCCTCTTTTGCTTTAGCAATCTTCAGTCAGTGGTTGGGTTTAACCCTCGTCGGATGGCAAATTAATCGGCAATTAAATCGCCTTGGTGCCTCGGCAACTAAAGCGTTAATGCCAGGCTAAAAAATACCGATTCACAGGGGAGATTAAATAATATCTCTGCCGACAATTTTCTCCCCTTGAGTATCGGTTAATTTTTTTTCCCAAAAGCTTGACAAAACCCCACGACTTGACAGATAATTGCTTATAGAATGGGAATCCGTGCCTGCCTGCGACCCCCTCTTTTCAGGTCAAATAAAGCCCCAAAAAATTAACCCCAAAAAGTAGGCTGAGTTAATCTCAGTGAACTGATAACTGATAACTGATAACTGATAACTGATAACTGATAACTGATTTAACCCACCACCGATAAACTATCAACGATTAGCGAGGGAGTATAACAGGAACCATTCCATTGATTATCGGACCCCAAAGCGATTAAATTCTGCAAAGCAGTATAAACATTTCCCGTCACCATTGTATCTTTAACTCGTCCGGTGATTTTCCCCTTTTCTATGCGATAACCCAGATCGATATTGACAGAAAAATCGCCCGAAATATCCGCCCCATGACCTAAAATTTGATCGATAACTAGGCCTTCGTCTATTTGCGAGATTAAATCCTCTAAAGTTCCCTCTCCCGGTGCCACGATTAAATTAACCAAATCTGGCATGGGATAAACCCCTAAACCGGGACGAAAACCGTTTCCCGTCGGAGTAGTTTTTAATAATCTGGCCGTGGTACGATCGCTATAGAATTCTTTAACTCTACCTCCCTCAATTAAAGATAAAAATTTAGTAGGAGTTCCCTCATCATCAAAGGGACAACTATAGGGTTCTCTGTCCGGTTGTTGGGATAACGTCAACTTTTCTGACATCACCAATTGACCGATTTTATCACTCCAGGGCGAAGACTTTTCTAAGATCTGTTTCCCATTTAAAGCCATCGCCACCGTACCCCATAACAGGGTAACTGCATTAGCGGTCAATAAAATTGGTAATTTTCCCGTGGGACTATCCACATTATTGGCAGCCCATTGTAGTCGCTGCAATAACTGTTTAATTACCGTATCGGGATGAGGTGTACTGCGGGTATATTCCCCATCATAAACCGCCAGAAAATCCTCCCCCCGTACCCATTCAATCCCCAGATAATAACTCAAAGCTGTATCGGTATATTGACAATATAAACCCTGGGAATTAACTAAACGGGTGATTTCCCGTTCACATTCCCATTCACCACTACAAATAACCTCAGGATAAACTTGGCGAATTTGGCCAATCATTTGATTACCCATCTCGATTAAAGATTCTACCGCCACATCCTGCCCAATCGGGTCATAAATTGCCTGTCGTGGCGCCGAAAATTCGATTTCTTCGGGGGCATTGAGATAGGATAAATTTAACGCCGTTTCTACTAAAATTTCCGGTTCCACATCACCATAACCCACCGCTAACCCCGGACAACCCTCGCGCCATAATCTTAAGGCAGTTCCCACAGATTCGGAACTTTCTAGCTGTTTGAGACGATTAGCCTCAAAAAAAACGGGATGGGAAAGGGAGGAAGATTGATAAACTTCGGCTGCCACTGCTCCCGATTTGAGAGCCAGTTCGATGAGTTGTTGCGGATCGATCGTCATGGTGATATTTTTTGAGATAATGGCTATCTGATTATCGAAAATTTGGGTTTAAAACCCCTTCGTTTCACGATAGCTTTTCTTGATCTCTAATATAGCACTTAAGAACTGCCAATGGCACACCTCCCACAGAAGCAACAAAATAACTAGGAGACCAAAGAGCATCTTTCCCATCTGATTTAGAATAAGCAGCTTGTTTATAAGTAGCTGGTTATAATTAAATTAAAAATGGATTTTAGGTTCGATCCCCCCTGCCCCCCTTGATAAGGGGGGTGCCGATAGGCGGGGGGATCTGAAAGTTTTTAATAAGTAGCTGGTTATAATTAAATTAAAAATGGA
>NZ_JADBUN010000072.1:0-4027 GCF_020245625.1 Microcystis sp. M049S2
CAGCTCATTGTCCATTTGCTTATGAAATTAGTCTAATTTCACAGCGACTTTCTAGTGGAGTTCAATTAATTTTTTTTTAAAGCCAAGCCTTCCTAGTATTATTGTATCTAAATGACAGTTTTAGTCGCTTTTTCAGGCTTTGATTGTTAATTTTGTGCGGTTGATTAAGGATTTTTACTTACTTATTTAAACCCCAAAAAAACTGGATTTACATCCAGTTTTTCGGGTTCCTTGTTTTTTGGTTCATGAATAATGCAGGCTAGTTCGGGGAGTGTCACCCCATATTTAAATACACTAGGTATATCATTATCATTATTAAATTTCCCACCCGCATCACTTATTTTAAAATCAAACTCCCCGTCACTTGGTGGTTTTCCGATCACCTTAAAACGGATGACAGTTATTAATGTAGGTAGTGCTGGCGGTTTCCGGGGAATTGTGGGGTTGAGGGGATTTTCGTTGGAAACTCTGAATGATCTTATATTTTTTTCTTGAATTTTAAAATCTCCACGGTGACTAACAAAACCCCTTATGTTGTCAAACTGTAATTCTTGTGAATCGAACTCAACATTATAATTGAAGGACTTTACAGAATCATCCAGCTCTGACGTGTTAATAAAAATTGTAAACTCAATCTCTTTCTTGCCTGTGACATTAATGTCGAGAATATCATCATTATCAAGTTTAGTACCCGCTGCTCGAAAATATAAACTCGCTGCTTGTGCTGTATGTCCTAAAACGATTGAGGCTATAATAGTTAAACTGGAAAGTAAAGCCGAACGCAATTTCTTAGTATTGTTCATACTCTTTTCTGTACCCACACGCACAGAGATGACGTTGCTGTTAGTTGCATAGTGTAAGCAATCGAAAATTTACTTTCAAGACCCATAAAAGCCCCATAAAGAAATATAAAGACACTAAATTTGCATTTTGCGGTATAATGTCAAGCAATTCTGACTTAACTCCCTATTTAAAATCATCCTATGAACTCATTTGATATTCAATCTTTTATAATAACTATTGATGAGCTTGTTTTCTCCCATACAGGAGAACATTTAGACGATCTTCAGCATGAAATCTTAGAGGGAGTTGTCAATCATCAAAAATACGCCGAAATCGCTCAAAAAAATCATCGTTCTCAGAAATATATCAAGGAAACAGCAGGTAAATTATGGAAAACCTTATCAGAAATATTAGGAGAGGAAGTCAGTAAGGCTAACATTAAATCGAGTTTACAAAGATATTATCATTCTAATGTTTTTTATTCTAGTAAAATCAGAGATGTTGTCCAAATTAATAAGGGAAATGATTGTCAAGAGAAAATAGAAAATAATTTACACTCATCTAAAATTTATCAACAAGCTAAATTAGAAACCATTCCCGAATTAATCAAAGAAGGATTAACTATGGAACAAATTGCTAGAGTTTTAAAACTTCCCCTAGAATTAGTGCGATCGCAATTAGAAGAATTTGAGTAAGTCCCAGGCAAAATCACTTATAATATAGTTAAGTAGCTGGTTATAATTAAATTAAAAATGGATTTTAGGTTCGATCCCCCCTGCCCCCCTTGATAAGGGGGGTGCCGATGGGCGGTAGGGTTGATTCATGAATCAACCCTACGATAGGCGCGGGGATCTGACAACTTTTAACACCTACCTACTTAAGTGATTTTAACCAAAAAACTCAACGAGTCATTCAGAATATTGAAGAACAAAAAAACTTAACTGTTTGCCAAGATCAAGTTGAACTATATCAGCAGCTAGGAATTTAATGTTGTTAACCATTTATAATCTATAATCGCCATATATTAAGGAGAATAATTAACTATGACCGAAAATAGAGGCCCGATTCCCGTAGTTGTCAACGGTGCAGCCGGCAAAATGGGACGGGAAGTCATTAAAGCCGTTGCTCGTGCCGACGATATGATCTTAGTGGGTGCAGTGGATCGAAATCCAGCTTTTCGAGGTCAGGATGTGGGGGAAGTGGCCGGTTGTGAACCCCTAGAAGTGCCGATTCTCGACGATTTACAGAGTGTTTTAGTCTTGGCAACTCAGGAAAAAGTGCAGGGGGTGATGGTGGATTTTACCCATCCCGACGGTGTTTATGACAATACCCGCAGTGCGATCGCCTATGGAGTGCGTCCCGTGGTGGGAACTACGGGATTATCGGCGGCACAACTGCAAGATTTAGCCGAATTTGCCGAAAAAGCCAGCACCGGCTGTTTAGTTATCCCCAATTTTTCCATTGGCATGGTTTTACTACAACAGGCTGCCGTGCAAGCATCTCGCTACTTTGATCATGTGGAAATTATCGAACTGCATCACAATCAAAAAGCAGACGCACCCAGTGGCACAGCCATTAAAACCGCCGAATTACTGGCAGAATTAGGTAAAACCTTTAATCCTGCCCAAGTTTCCGAAAAAGAAACCATCCCCGGTGCTAGAGGCGGTTTAACTGCTGAGAACATCCGTATTCATAGCGTGCGTTTACCCGGTTTAATTGCTCACCAGGAAGTAATTTTCGGTTCCCCCGGGGAAATCTATACCCTTCGTCATGATACCAGCGATCGCTCCTGTTATATGCCGGGGGTTCTCCTTTCTATCCGCAAAGTTACTCAGCTGCAATCCCTCGTTTACGGTTTAGAAAAAATCCTCTAAATCGAGATATTAAGGAGAGGAAAAGGGCAAAAAAGAGAAATCTCGACAAATTGCCCTAAAAACGCTATCTGCTGGTTTTCCTGTCCCCAAGCTTTAGACTGAGAAATTGAACAAGTATCAGAAGTCAATGAGGGACAAAATTGAGTGAAAACGGACAGTATTTTCTATCGTCTCTTTCAGACTTTTCCTGAAAGTTTCTTTGATTTGCTCAATCTTCCCCCGGAAACCGTCAATCATTATCAATTTTCCTCCCTAGAAGTTAAACAACTAGCTTTTCGTTTAGATGGGGTTTTTCTTCCCGATAACCTCAATGACCCGATTTACTTTGTTGAGGTACAATTTCAAAAAGATGAACGGTTTTACTCGCGCTTTTTTAGTGAAATATTTCTCTATTTTCATCAAAGTGAGAGTAAGAACAATTGGCAAGGGGTGATCATTTATCCCCATCGGGAAATTGAAAATAGTCCCAAATCGGCTCTTCTCGACTTTGTGTGATAATTTTTGCTTATGGAATCGTGAAATGCTTATCGGGCAACACTTTTAGGACTATTTTGTCGAAGAAACTATCAGTATAGACCTCGTTTCCACACAGAAACCAGAAGAGCCCCAAATCTCGTTATCAAGAATTCTTTGAGTCAGGCCGGGTTAACTGTTATTATCTGAATCAGTTAGATGAGGGAGATTCTCTGGGGGTAAAAGTGTTACAATTAATTGTGGAATCGGAACCAAACACCTTAGCACAGGGAAAAGAACTGATTCAACAAGTTAGACAACAATTCCAGGAGTCTTTAAAAAGACAGGACATTCTAGAATTAATTGAGACAATTCTCATTTATAAATTGCCCAAATTAAACCGTAAGGAGATAGAAAAAATGTTTAGTTTAAGTGATTTAAGAGAAACTAAAGTCTATCAAGAAGCTTTAGAGGAAGGAGAATTATCCGCTAAAAAAAGCCTAATTTTGCGTCAGCTAAATTTAAAACTAGGTTCTATTCCTTTAAAGGTAGAACAAAAAATTAAACAATTAAATCCTAATCAACTGGATAATTTAGCTCTTGCGTTGTTGGGTTTTTCGGATTTAGAAGATTTGCAGCAATGGTTAAATTAAAGAAAAAAGCCTTAGATTCAACAATTTAAGCAACAATTTCAGGAGTCTTTAAAAAGAGAGGACATTCTAGAATTAATTGAGACAATTCTCATTTATAAATTGCCCAAATTAAACCGTAAGGAGATAAGTAGGTAGGCGTTAAAAGTTGTCAGATGCCCCCCTTATTAAGCTGTCCTTTAGTCACATCTTTCTTAACATTTCAAACCTTTGTAGCACAAGGCTTTCAAGACTCGGTTAACAATTTGTAATATTCCTTGTTGACAC
>NZ_JADBUN010000073.1:0-42230 GCF_020245625.1 Microcystis sp. M049S2
CTGCATTATTCACCAACTGGCAAAAACCTGATTGTGAGGACATCTCAAAAAACAGACTGTTTTTCAGCCAGATCGCTAGATGAACTTCTTGCCAAGGCTTTCGAGGATTTTCCAAAGTCTTCATGAATAATGCAGGCTAAGCAAAATTAATTACACATATCTAACCCCGCTCTTGCCTCTTGCCTCTTGCCTCTTGCCTATCTTCACTAGGAAATTAATTTTGCACGACTACTTAACTTGACAGTTGTATTGGCCAAGAGAGATAATAGGAGTTTGTGTGAACTTTAGCTAGACTAAAATACCTTGGCTAACGTTATTGTAATCGGCGCTCAGTGGGGCGACGAAGGAAAAGGAAAAATCACGGATCTGCTGAGTCGATCGGCGGATGTGGTGGTGCGTTCTCAAGGTGGCGTAAATGCGGGTCATACCGTCGTCGTCGATGATCAAACGTTCAAACTCCATCTAATTCCCTCCGGGATTCTCTACCCGGATACGGAATGTATAATCGGCTCAGGCACAGTCATAGATCCCTCGGTGTTACTCAAAGAGATGGCGCAATTACACGCCCTCAATGTTACCACCGACAATCTCTATATCTCGCAAACGGCTCATGTCACTATGCCCTATCATCGGCTGCTCGATCAAGCATCCGAGGAAAAACGGGGTAAATATAAAATCGGCACCACGGGACGGGGTATCGGCCCTACCTATGCCGACAAATCCGAGCGCATCGGTATTCGAGTCATCGACTTGATCAATACCGAGAATCTGCGGCAAAAACTAGAATGGACGATCAATTATAAAAACGTCATTTTAGAAAAGTTATATAACTTACCGCCTTTAGATCCGAAGACGGTGATCGAGGAATATCTAGAATATGCCGAGAAATTGCGTCCCCATGTGGTCGATAGTTCCTTAAAAATCTACGAAGCAATCCGCAAGCGTAAGAATATTCTTTTTGAAGGGGCCCAAGGCACCCTACTCGACCTCGATCACGGAACCTATCCCTACGTTACCTCCTCCAATCCGATCGCTGGGGGTGCTTGTGTGGGTTCTGGTATCGGTCCGACGGTAATCGATCGAGTGATCGGTGTGGCCAAAGCTTACACCACTAGGGTGGGGGAAGGGCCATTTCCCACGGAATTAGAGGGGGAGATCGAGCAGTTATTATGCGATCGTGGGGCGGAATTCGGGACTACCACCGGCCGTCGTCGTCGCTGCGGTTGGTTTGATGCGGTGATCGGTCGTTACGCGGTGCGAATCAATGGTTTAGACTGTCTAGCGATCACCAAATTAGATGTTCTCGATACCCTAGAGGAAATCAAAGTCTGTGTGGCCTACCAATTGGACGGCAAAACCTGTCGCCATTTGCCCAGCAGTGCGGTGGAATTCGCCCGTTGTCAACCGATTTACCGAACGATGCCGGGGTGGCAACAACCCACCAGCGATTGTCGCAGTCTGGAAGACCTGCCCAAACAAGCCCTCGATTATCTAAAATTCCTGGGGGCGATCATGGAAGTACCGATCGCTATTATCTCCCTAGGAGCTAGTCGCGACCAAACTATTATCGTTGAAGACCCCATTCATGGGCCAAAACGCGCTCTTTTGGACGAAAATGGCTCACCTTGGGATAATCACGAATTTTAAATCATTGCGAAAGAGGATTAGTCAACTATGCAAGTTAGCGTTGAATGTCAAAAAAGACCCGAAAATATTAACCCCAGGGCCCTACGTCGTCAGGGTTTAATCCCGGCGGTTCTCTATGGCCACAACGGCACGGAATCGGTTTCTCTGGTGGTGGGAGAAAAAGCGGCCTTAACCCTGCTTAAAAAGGCCTCGGTGAATAATACCCTGGTGGATGTGAATGTTCCCGAAATGCCCTGGACGGGAAAAGCTTTGATCCAAGAGGTACAATCTCATCCCTGGAAAAGAAATCTCTATCACCTCAGTTTCTTCTCGGTATCTGCCCACGGTAAGCTCGATATCGTCGTTCCCATTAAAGCCATTGGAGAAGCGATCGGAACCAAACAGGGCGGTTTAATCGAACAGTTCGTTAACGAAGTTAATGTCTCCTGTATTGCCGATAATATCCCGGAAGTGATCGAATTTGATGTGTCGGGCATCGGTGTGGGGCAATCCCTGCTCGTGGGTGATCTAAAAATGCCGGAAGGGGTGACTTTAAAAGATGATCCCCATACCACCGTTTTTGCCATTGTTGCCGCTAAACGGTAAATTCAGTGATCGGTGGTCGGGTGATAGGGTTTTGGGGTGTTGGGGTTTTAGGGTTTTAGTTGAAATTCCCCCACTTCCCCAACCCCCACTCTGCCATAACTACTACTGCATACTTTGTGCTTTTTGTCAAAAAAACTTTTTCTTTGCAATAAAACTACACAAAAAAAAGATCATCGTTGTGGGTGAAATTGACCGATTTACCCGTCTTAATTAGATCACCCTGTAGGTGTAGCAAGGGTTTCAACCATTGCTATCCAAAAAAGCACAGAATAACCCACTTTGAAATTCTATCAAATCGCTGTAACCATTGCAATATCGTTGTTAAATAAAAATCTTTCTCAATTAATTCTTAAGAATTTGTAAATATTGCGAAATGTTAATTTAAATATTCTCAAGTTTTTGGAGTCAATAGATAATTTTTGTTTATCTTTGGCGCACATTGGGTTAGAAGTCAGTCATCAGTTATCAGTTATCAGTTATCAGTGTCAGCTTTTTTCTCCCCTCTCCCCTGCTCCCATCTACTGGGGAGTTAGATCACAAAAACGCTTAAATAAGTCCTCGCGGGCGGATTCGATTGATAATAATTCTTCCAGATAGTTTTTAGCAAATTGGTCATGAGGTTTCATCGATCGAGGCCAAGAAAAAAATGGTAAGATTAGTTAAAGAAAATGATACAAATATACATTGATTAGACAAAAAAAGCTATAAGTAAAAGAAAAGTTTATCTTCCTCAGCACAATGACCAGAAAAGAACAGCCCCACTCGTGGTTCTCAAGAAAACCCTTGACCTGGCAACAATCGCGGGCTATGTGGCGCGATTTATGGTTAGAAGCGTCCCTCGATTTTCCCTATCTAGCTTTGATAGTTAGTTCTTGTACGATCGCTACTTTAGGCTTAGTTGCCAATAGTGCGGCCGTGATTATTGGGGCGATGATTATTGCCCCTTTGATGTTGCCGATTCGTAGTCTAGCTTTTGGTGGTTTAATTGGCAGTTGGCGATTAATTCGTAAATCAGCCTTGGCGATTTTGGTCGGTACGATAATCGCTTTAGCGATAGCTTGGTTCCTAGGATTATTGATCGGAATTTCTGAATTTGGTAGTGAAATTCAAGCTCGTTCTCAACCGAATCTTTTAGATTTAGGAGTAGCAATTACGGCGGGGGCAATCAGTGGTTATGCCAAAATAGAACCGAAAATTTCAGGTACTTTAGCGGGAACAGCGATTGCCGTGGCTTTAATGCCGCCAGTTTGCACGATTGGTTTAGGATTATCCCAAGGCAATTGGATCCTAAGTTTGGGAGCAACTCTGTTATATATTACCAATTTATTAGGCATTGCTCTCTCCTGTTTGTTGGTCTTTTTGCTGGCAGGTTATTCTAATTTTCATCGGGCGCGTAACGCTCTAATTTTGACTTCTATCCTGACAGCAGTTTTGCTAATTCCCTTAGGAATAAGTTTTGCAACTCTGGCTAATCAAGCTCGCTTAGAAAGGCTGATCAAAAAAGCTTTATTACAACGAACAATTACTTTTCAACGGGCAGAATTATTGGAATCTTCAATTAATTGGCTCAAGCAACCTCCCCGGGTGAGATTAGTAGTAAGAACCGCCGAAAGCATCACCCCCAGACAGGTAGAATTGTTGGAAGAATTTATTACTAAGGAAATGGGGCGACCTTTTCAGTTAAATGTCTTGGTTTCTAAGGTTAATGAAGTCACTTCCCCAGAATAAAGTCGGGAAAATTAGCTCAAGTAATGACAAACAAGGATTAATTCGCTATCTTAATGTTTGATATTTAATCTATAGGTAGGGTTCAGGTGAGTGGCGGCAATCGACCAGAAAGCACGGCTTATGTGCGGATAATTAAGCAATCTTGGCAAACGGGGAAATTAGAGGGGGAAGTGCGGACGGAACAATATCAATGGCGTTTTCAATGGCATTTTCTTCAAGGCAAGTTATCAGTACAACCTTCCCTAGGTAGGGCTTTGATTTTTGAACCCTTGAATCGGTTTTTAGAACGCTACGATTATCAATTAGAACCGGGAGGAGATTATGAATTTACAGTGCGATCAAAATTGTAAAGATGGGGGATTAAATCACAGGTTTTCTCCTAAGGATGAAGTTTAACCTAATTTCGCCTCATCTTCCGATGACAGATTCCCTAAAAGGAAAACTTTGTACTTCATCATTAAGATAACCGGCTATTGATCAAGAGAAATTGACGGTTTATGGACAACCTAGCCGAGATACTAGATTTTTACCTAAAATGTCGGATGAATGCCCCCGCTACATTTTTCGACAAGATACTCACCTTTGGGCGTTGTCAAATTGAAAGATGCTCCGAATCAGCTTGGAACTGAAATTACTTTGATAGCAAGGATTGCATTGCATCTTTCATATTCTGATCTGACAACGCCAAGATTACCGTATTGCCAGCGTTGACCAGAAAGCACAGAAGTAAGCACTCGCAACCCTTCCCAAACCTCGATCGAGCCTGTCAGTGTGTAAGGTTGGGAGACAGCACTAGGCGCGGTCGCTGTTAACTGCGCAGCAATCAGGAGAGTCGATGATAAAAATTTAATCATACGTTTTTAAATGTAAGCGGTCATTTTTTATCCTATTGATTCTTCTTGGACGAATGCCATCGGCCTCTACATTACCCCTAGTTATTCTCTAGAGGCCGATGGGACAGTCTAACCAATCTATAACCCCAAACGCTGCTTTTGACGGGCTTTATAGGAAGCTAACAGCCAAATAGAGCCAGAAATCAAAGAAGGAGCAAGGACGAAAAAAGTGGCCATGGTCACGGGATGTTCCCGGGCCCAGACCCAATAAATCATCACGGCAAAAATCAAGCCACAGTAAGCTAGTCCTAGAAAGGGAATGCCAATGACTAAAATGGCGAATCGAGTATCTTTATCCATACAATATCGTGATGGCAGCGAAAATTTAGCTGATGGGTTTCGCTTACCCCTTTCTTTACTTATAATCTTCTTTCTGGGATTGCTTGGGGAAAAATAAGGTATTTTTTAGAATTAGGCGCTGATTATTGGGAGGCCTTCCTTGTCGAAACAAAGATTAGATTTATTATTAGTAGCCAAAAATTTCTGTGATTCCCGTCAACAGGCACAGCGATTAATTCGCGCTGGAGAGGTGAAAGTCAATCATCAAATCATCGATAAACCGGCCACAGAAATCGATCCAGAAGCGGCGATCGAGGTTAAGCAGAAACTGCCCTATTTGTCAAGGGGGGGCGAAAAATTAGCCAAGGCCTTAGAATTGTTTGCCATTGATGTCAGCGATCGCATTTGTTTAGATGGTGGCATTTCCACGGGGGGATTTACCGATTGTCTCTTGCAAAAAGGAGCAAAACGGGTTTATGGGGTCGATGTGGGTTATGGACAAGTGGCGTGGAGTTTACGGCAGCATGAACGGGTTATTTTACTAGAAAGAACTAATTTTCGCTATTTAACCCCAGAAAAGTTATACGGACAGGAAAAACCCGCCGATTTAGCAGTTATGGATCTGTCTTTTATTTCTCTGACCAAAGTGCTACCGACCCTGTGGACGCTATTAAATCCACCGCGAGAAGCGATTTTATTAGTCAAACCCCAATTCGAGGTGGGACGGGAAAAAGTCGGCAAAAAAGGGGTAGTTCGCGACTACCAAGACCAAGCATCGGCAATTTTTCAGGTTTTACAGGCCGCCGAAGCCCTAGGATGGTTCTATCGGGGTTTAACTTGGTCTCCCATTACCGGACCTGCGGGTAACGTCGAGTATCTTCTCTGGTTGTCCACCGATACCGGCCCAGTTAGTCCCAGTTTAGCCGCGATCGCAGAAATCACGCAAGCAGCGATCGAACAGTTTTAACCCCGGTTTTTTCTCAAGGAAGTGGGGTGTGGGGTGTGGGGTGTGGGGTGTGGGGTGTGGGGTGTGGTCCGCCCCCATTTGGCCTAGGGTTGCTCCCACCTGTTCGGCATTGTCAAAAAGAGCGATCGGGCTGTAGGCTTTCAGTAACATCGGTCCGGTGTCCATGCCCGCATCCATTAACATGGTGGTAATGCCGGTTTCTTTTTCTCCCCTAGCGATGCACCGGAGATGTATTCTTACATACAAAAACGATGATCGGGGAGTTCAATATATCGGAAAATGGGAGGGATAACCCAAAAAAATTATTGTTAAATCATGTTAAGTCCCGTAGAAACGATTAAAATTCTCGAAAATCATCCCGATCGCACTTTTCCAGCTGGTGAAGTTATTTTTGTCGATGGCACGGAGGGCGAGTTAATGTACGGTATTCTTAGCGGAGAAGTGGAGATGTATGTCAAGGGGCAATTGATAGAAACTCTAGAAAAAGGGGACGTATTCGGAGCGGGAGCGCTCCTGCACCCAGATAAACTCAGAGAATCCACAGCTATCGCCAAAACTGATTGTAAATTAGCCTATCTCAATCAACCACAGTTTTTATTTGCCGTGCAGGAAACCCCCATGTTTGCGCTGGAAGTGTTAAGAAGTTATTCCGATCGCTTTCGTAAGTTAAAAAAAATCTTCACCGGTGAAGCATAGAGGAACAAAAGAAAGCCATCCCCTGAAAACTATTGACCGAAAATCTCACCGATAGTTAAACGGGAACCATTGACCAAATCCGCACCAGAACGCGGAGGTTTACCCGATAATTGCACTTCTTTCAATAATAATAAACCCGCTCCCGTCTGCACTACTGGCCCGAAATTTTTCCAGAGAGCCACGATCGATCCCACTTCTCCGCTTAGATGAGAAAGGTCTTTTGTCTGTAATTCTGGAGGCAGTTGACTAGGATCGTCTAGGGGAATAGTGGCCATCACTTTTAGGGGTTGTCCCCGGAAAGTGGTTAGCGCATTAGGATAAAAACCCCGGACTCGATCGTGAATTGTCCGGCCCGAATCTTGCCAGGGGATTAGATAGTCAGATTTCTCAATTAAAGGGGCATAGGTGGCATCGTCGTTATTTTGAGGAATTGGGGTAATTTCTGCTTGATCGAGCTTAGAGAGGGTTTCTAGGAGCAAATCCGCCCCTATTTGCCCTAGGGTTGCTCCCACCTGTTCGGCATTGTCAAAAAGAGCGATCGGGCTGTAGGCTTTCAGTAACATCGGTCCGGTATCCATGCCCGCATCCATTAACATGGTGGTAATGCCGGTTTCTTTTTCTCCCCTAGCGATGCACCACTGCACGGGGGCTGCTCCCCGATATTTCGGTAAAATTGAGCCATGAACGTTAATACAGCCTAATCTCGGCATCTCTAGAATTTCTGGGGAGAGAATTTGTCCGTAGGCAACCACCACAAAGGCATCCGCTCGCGATTGTCTGAGAAAATTTAAGGTTTTAGCATTTTTTTTCACACTTTTGGGCTGCAAAACCGGTATTTGCTGTTCTATGGCTATTTGTTTCACCGGTGAGGGGATTAATTGATTACCCCTTCCCCGGCGCTTGTCCGGTTGGGTAACGACGGCAATTATTTCTATATCGGGATTGGCTAATAATTTTTTTAGGGTGGGAACGGCAAAAGTAGGGGTTCCGAAAAAAACAATACGCATGGGAGAAGGGGGTATTTTTCAGTTATCAGTGTGCAGTAATCAGTTATCAGTTATCAGTTATCAGTTATCAGTGAAAAGAAAGGGCGAATTCTTGAGTGAGAATGTCCACTGAGTTATTAACGACTAACTATGCCAGACCATTGGATTTTTTTGGCTTTTTCCCGACGATAGGAGAAAAAATGCTCTTCTTGTTGATAGGTACAAAAAGGAGCGATCGCGATTTGTTCATCCCTAATTCCTAACTGTTGTAGTTGATGATAAATCACCCTTCGCACGTCCAAGCGAACTTTTCCTTTTTCCTCGTCAGCAAATAAGGGGGAAGGGGAGAGGTTAAATAAATTCCCCAGAATTTGGTCGGGATTGGTTTCTTGAGGAAATAAACTTAAACCCACTTCTGCGGCAACTTCTCTATCTACTTGATACACTTCCCCAGCAATTGCTGGCCCCAGGGCCAGGACTAAGTTATCTAAACAACTACCTGAGTTTAATAACTGCTTAACTGCTTTGGCAACTATCCCCTTGGCTGTCCCTCTCCATCCAGAATGAATCGCCACCCCAACACCCGTAGAGCGATCGCCTATTAGTACGGGCGTACAGTCAGCACTGGCCACCCAAATCCCTTGACCGGAAGCATCGGTGATAATTCCATCCGCTTCGGCTATTTCTGGGTTAGTAATCCCTTGGGGATTTAATAGGCGATCGCCATGTACCTGTTTGACCCGATAAACTGGTACATTTGCACCTAAAGCACCCGTAAAAGCTTCCGGGGTTTGGGGGTAATAATGACGGGTAAAAAAGCCGTGGGACCAATCCTCTAGGAGATTACAGGTAAGATAGGGCAATCCTTGCCATGTTTGCCATTGCCACAGAGAAGTCTCGGTTAATCGGACATCGATCGCTACATTGGTCACAGTCTAAGCCTCTCTGGCTGCAATAATACCTTATTCTCTCCTATCCTAGTTCTGAGCTTGGCTAAAAGGCAACCGGAAGATTATTATCAAAACCCTTGACAAATGGCGAGACTTGCTTTATACTTTTTGTATAATGGGAATCCGTGCGCAAATATATATAGGGTTTTTGGGCAAAGATAAGAGAGAAAAAAATAGCCTCCAAAACTGGGTTGGCTAGGGATAGGGATAAAGGTATGAAGACGGAAAATTTCTCTCCCGGACAAGCATTAAACAAAGCATTATTCGAGATTCGCGACAGATTGAGGAAAGGGCAGATTTAATTTTAATGTTATGTGGGGATAATATTATCCAAATACCTCTAATCAGGGGATTATGGCAATTATCGAGGATTTATAGTTCTCCTTTGAAGGTTTTATCTAGGATACTGGGAAACAGTGCGTCTAATTCTTGGATGGCTTTTTTTCTGAGTTGTTTCATCTCGTTGATGACGATTTCTTATTCTAAATCCCCACTTTCACTCATATTCACCCTCACCTATAAACAAATCATAAAACAAAGAAACCGAAATAATAACCGTTTGTTCTAATTCTATCATCTCCTCAAAATCCCGATCATCAGTAATCAAAAAATCCGCCTCACTAACCCTTGCTAAAGCGATAAACTTAGCATCTTTCGGATCCCTTGTAAAGTCAACATTAACATTAACTTCTATTAACTTTGTGCTATTTTCAATTAAAGTTAACCATTCTGCTTTCTTGGTATCACGTAGTTTTAACTTCTTTCGCTGTAAAACTTCTCTATACTCATCTAAAATTTCCTGTGATACTATCCAATCATAATCAGCATGACTAATAATAAAATTAATCACCTTTTCTGGTTTTCCATCAGCAACCGCCGCAGAAATAAGGATATTTGTATCAATAATAACTCTCATTCTCCTCTCCGATAAGCTTCAATTTCCGCCGCAATTTCTTCATCGGTTAACGGATTATCAGCGTGTAAAGCTTGGGTTTCTTGGCATAAACGCTTAAATTCTTCTGCTAACCTTACTTTTTCAGGATCAATCGGTTTGTCCTTATTTTGTTCCCGTTCTTTTCGATACTTCCTAATCTTTTCTTTTAATAAAGCTTTTGCGGATTCTGTCCCTTTAACATAATCGGGTAATATAATTTCATCCTCCTGTTCTTCTAATAGCTGAAACGCTTTAGATATAACCTCTTGAGGGGTATTATATTTACCAGTTTTCAGTTGTCTTTCTAAAAACTGTTCCTGTTCAGGGGTTAACGTAATTTGTATCATAATTACCAAATAGTTTGAAGATTAGATAAAGCTTGAATATAGCAGAAACCTTAATCTGACCCTGATGCCTAACAACATTTTCTTTATCCTGATTTAAAACCCCCTTAATCTCAGCCATCAACCACCTGATTCTTGCATCCTTTTTCATAATAGCACTCAGCAACTGTTCGGGGGGCAAATGTTCAAAATCTTCCAGGAACTGGGGAAGTGGGGAAATTTTCAGAAAAACCCTTGACAAATGGCGAGACTTGCTTTACACTTTTTAAATAATGGGAATCCGTGCGCAAATATATATATAGTTTTTGGGCAAAGATAAGAGAAAAAAAAATAGCCTGAAAAATCGGGTTGAGTAGGAAGAGGATAAAGGTATGAAGACAGAAAATTTCTCTCTCCGACAAGCATTAAACAAAGCATTTCTGAGAGTCAAACCGAGTCGTAGTCAGGTAGAGAAGTTTCAAACCCACCTGACTGGAAAGTGGGTGTAGAGTGTAGGGTTTAGGGAAAGAAACCTCTTTCATCTGTGGGGGTGAAAATTTTTTCATCGGGACTGACTGGAAAGTGGGAAGTATAAACGAGACAGAATCCAAAGCTGACTGCTGATGGATATAAAATCGGCTCGATTTTTTTTCTAAAAACCCTTGACAAATGACGAGACTTGCTTTAGACTTTTTCGATAATGGGAATCCGTGCGCAAATATATATATAGTTTTTGAGCAAAGATAAGAGAGAAAAAAATAGACTCAAAAATCGGGTTGAGTAGGAATAGGGATAAAGGTATGAAGACAGAAAATTTCTCTCCCCGACAAGCATTAAACAAAGCATTCCTGAGAGTCAAACCGAGTCTTAGTCAGGTAGAGAAGTTTCAAACCCACCTGACTGGAAAGTGGGTGTAGGGTGTAGGGTTTAGGGAAAGAAACCTCTTTCATCTGTGGGGGTGAAAATTTTTTCATCGGGACTAACTACAACTCTTAGGGAGTATAAACGAGACAGAATCCAAAGCTGACTGCTGATGGATATAAAATCGGCTCGATTTTTTTTCTAAAAACCCTTGACAAATGACGAGACTTGCTTTAGACTTTTTAGATAATGGGAATCCGTGCGCAAATATATATATAGTTTTTGAGCAAAGATAAGAGAGAAAAAAATAGACTCCAGAACCGGGTTGAATAGGAAGAGGATAAAGGTATGAAGACAGAAAATTTCTCTCCCCGACAAGCATTAAACAAAGCATTCCTGAGAGTCAAACCGAGTCGTAGTCAGGTGGAGAAGTTTCAAACCCACCTAGAACAACTTTTGGGGAGTATAAACGAGACAGAATCGGAGGAATTCCATAAAAACCTGCTTGCAGACTTTCTCAAACACAGCTACTATAGTCCTCAACATTTCATCAACACCAAGGGAAGGAATGATTTAGTCATCCATAATGGGAAAGAATCGCGGGATTCCGTGGGGGTAATACTGGAAGTGAAGAAACCCAGCAATAAAAGCGAGATGCTGCGGAGAGACAAACTCAACTGTAAAGCATTACAGGAATTACTCCTCTACTTCCTACGGGAAAGAATAACCGAGAAAAACCTAGAGATAAAACACCTGATTGCTACCAATATATATGAGTGGTTTATCTTCGATGGGAATATCTTCGAGAGACTATTCGCACAAAATCAGGAACTTGTCAGACAGTTTAATGACTTTGAGACGGGGAGACTAACGGGAAAAACCACCGACTTCTTCTACAAACAGATAGGGGAACCCTTCCTGAACTCCATACTCGATTCCCTGACATACACCCATTTTGACTTGCGGGAATACTCCCAAACCATCCGGGAAGACGAACATAACCTCATCAGTCTCTATAAAATCTTTTCTCCCGAACACCTCTTAAAACTCCCCTTTGCGAACGATAGCAACAGTCTCGACAAAAACTTTTATAGTGAACTGCTGCATATCATCGGATTGACAGAGATAAAAGAGGGAGGAAAAAAACTCATCCAACGTCTGCAACCGGCAGCGCGTCAACCCGGTTCGCTGCTAGAGAACGCTATCAGTCAAGTGGAGAGTTTAGATAAAATCTCTCGTTTACCCAATCCCGAAGAATTTGGGGAGACGGAGGAGGAGAGACTATTTAATATCGGTTTAGAGTTGGGGATAACCTGGATAAATAGAATCCTCTTCCTCAAACTATTAGAAGCGCAGATAATTAGGTATCATCGGGGGGATAAATCCCTAGGATTTCTCAATTTAGGCAAAATTGCCGACTATGACGACTTAAATCGGTTATTTTTCAGCGTCTTAGCAAAAAAACAGTCAGAAAGAAGCAAAGACATCCAGAATATCTATACTCAGGTTCCCTATCTCAACAGTTCCCTATTTGAACCGACAGACTTAGAACAGTCAACCATAGTTATCAGTAACCTGCGTTCGGAGAATATAGAGATTTTTGCAGGAACAGTCTTAAAGGATAGTCAGGGGAAAAAGCGAACAGGAGAAATCAACGCTTTAGCATACCTATTCGAGTTTCTCAATGCCTACGATTTTAGCAGCGAAGGTGGGGAAGCGATACAGGAGGATAATAAGACTCTTATCAATGCGTCAGTGTTGGGATTAATCTTCGAGAAAATCAACGGATATAAGGATGGTTCCTTTTTCACCCCCGGTTTCATCACTATGTATATGTGTCGGGAAACGATTCGACGCGCAGTGATAGAGAAATTTAACCAGAGTCAGGGATGGGATTGTCAGACAATCGAGGATGTGTATAACCGCATCAAAGATAAAACGGCAGCCAATGCTATTATCAATAGTCTCAAAATTTGTGATCCTGCGGTGGGTTCGGGACATTTTCTTGTTTCTGCTTTGAACGAGATAATCGCGATTAAGAGTGAGTTACAGATTTTATTGGATAAAGAGGGTAAAACTCTCAGGGATTATCGGGTTGAGGTGGTGAACGATGAGTTAATCGTCACCGATGATGACGGTAATCTGTTTGAATATAATCCCCGCAACCGAGAAAGTCAGCGAGTACAGGAGACTTTATTTCAGGAAAAACAGCGTCTGATTGAGGGGTGTCTCTTTGGAGTTGATATCAATCCCAACTCGGTGAAAATCTGTCGTCTGCGTTTATGGATTGAGTTACTCAAGAATGCTTACTACAAAGCAGATAATGAGTTAGAGACGTTACCGAATATCGATATTAATATCAAGGTTGGCAATTCTCTGATTAGTCGCTTTGGGTTATCCAATGATTTACAAGTCTTTTCCCGCAAAAGTCGTTTAAGTATCGAGAGTTATAAGGATGCGGTGAGAGTCTATCGCAACGCGGAGGATAAATCGCAAAAGCGTGAGATGGAGAGATTGATAAGTGAGATTAAGAGTAGTTTTCGTCAGACTTTACAGGGAGATAATCCTCTGAAAAAGCGCTTGCGGGGTTTGGAAACGGATTTATATAGTCTAGAGAATCAAATTTTGTTATTTGAGGAGTCACCCAAGGAAAAGAAAGCGCGGGAAAGGAAGATTAGTCAGTTAAGGAATGAGATTGATAAGTTACGTCCGCAACTAGAGGAGATTGAAAGCGGTAAGATTTATCATAATGCTTTTGAATGGCGCTTCGAGTTCCCCGAAGTCCTAGACGATAAGGGGAATTTTATCGGTTTTGATGTGGTAATTGGCAATCCTCCTTATGTTTTTGCGCGAGAAAACTTTAATGACATTATCAAAAGATATTTTAAAGATAATTTTAAAACTTCTCAATATCAAGTAAATTTGTTTATTCTCTTTATAGAAAAGACAATATCTATCTTAAAAAACAAGGGAGAATTTACTATTATTGTTCCTAATTCAATGTTAATGATAAGTTCGGCAAAGAATTTAAGAAAATATTTGCTCAATCAAACATCTCTAAATGAAATAATCAATTTAATGGGTTATTCTTTTGAAGGAGTAAATGTTGAAACTATAATAATTTCAAGCAAGAAAGAAAGATTCCCTGAAGCAAGTAAAGTCAAGATATTCTTGAACAAGAATAATGAGTTTACATTAGTACACACAAAACAACAATCCGATTTTTTGCAACATGAAGGTTTTGAATTAAATGTGTTTTCTGACAAACGAAGTGACGATCTTATTCAAAAACTAACTCTTAATTCTGAAAAATTAGATGAATTAGTTTTAATAAAAGCAGGTTTGAAAGCTTACGAATCAGGAAAAGGAAATCCCAAACAAACTTCTGATGATGTAAAAGAGCGCATCTATGATTACGACTATAAATTTGATAATAATACTCATAAATATCTTGACGGAAAAGACGTTAATAAATATTTAATTAAGTGGTCAGGAACATATTTAAGATATGGTCAAAACTTAGCATCGCCAAGAACTTTTGATTTATTCAATGGTAAAAAGATTATTATTCGTGAGATCACTCGCAAGCATCCTCAGTCAATAATAGCAACATATACAGAAGAAATTTATCTATTTAATATGAGTAACATTGCAATTCTTGAAAAAGAAAATTTAGAAATTTCTTTAAAGTATATTCTAGGATTGCTTAATAGCAAGCTAATTTCGTACTACTTCATAAAGAATACGGCAAAATCAGTAAGACAAATGTTTCCAAAATTGATATTGGAGGATTTAAGGAAGTTTCCAATCAAAAAAATCGGAACAGTAGAACAGCAACCTTTCATTTCTATTGTAGATCAAATCCTTGAAACTAAAAAATTCGATCCAAACGCCGATACAACAGCCTTAGAAAAAGAGATTGACAAAATAGTATATGAATTGTATGGATTAAGCGAGGAAGAAATCAGGATAATAGAGGGGTAAGAGCATCTCAATTAGGCTTGACAAAAGGCTTTAAGCATAGCCATCATATAGTTATTATCCATAGGAAATTTATCAACAACAAATAGCGGCTATTGATGCAGAAATTGAACAATGTTTGGCAAAATTTACCTCAGTGACAGAAGAACCACCTCCACCTTCAGTCAAGAAGAATCACCGTCGGAAAACCCATCCCCCTTCAGTTAAGTAAGTAGGCGTTAAAAGTTGTCAGATCCCCCCGCCTATCGGCACCCCCCTTATCAAGGGGGGCAGGGGGGATCGAACCTAAAATCCATTTTTAATTTAATTATAACCAGCTACTTATCAGTTATCAGTTATCAGTGACCACTCCCCATCTGCTGCCCCCTCAATTAAGCGATACTACTGCGCTTTCTCGCTTCCTTATAAGATGTTCCCACATCCTGTAAACCGACTTTAATCATCTGTTGTTCCAAAAGGGCAAAAAAACGCAAGCGATCGCCACCTTTAATCACCGCTAAATTGTGCGCTTCCGCTAAGGCGATCGGATAACCATAACCTTTTAACACCTGGGCCAGTAAAATACTCAAAGAGCGATCGAGTAATGCTCCCTCCTCCACCACCCAAGCAGGAACCTCTACCCTAGCGATTTCCGTCCCCACATGGAGATAACAGAAGTAAATGCGGTGTTCATCCCCATAAAGATCGAGTATCTTCAAAGAACTGCGCCAAAAAGGACTTCTTTGCCCCGGTTCCAATAAATAACCCCAGAGAGAAGCATCCCGGAGAGGATCGACAACGCGACAGGGGGTTTTTTCTGGGTCTAAATCACCGCAATTGATCAAGCAATTGGGAGTATCATGGGGACAAGATTGTAAACGCAGGAAATTTAAGCTTTCCGTGCTACGAGAAGCACTAATATAACCTATAAGCGGGATTTTAGCCGAGCGCAAATCGTCCCAAGACTGAAAAATCGGTGGCAAAATTAAATCTTTTGCTTCCGGGGGGAGACTATCGATAAACCAATAGATCAAAGAACCATCCACAAGGGCTAAATTTGGTTCATAATGGGCCCCGGGGGGTTTTACCCAACGAGTAGCCATTTCTGCTAACATTTGGCTTTCTAATACCGTCCGACGATAACTCATCCACTCATCGACGCGAATACCCCACTGTTTAGAAATGTAGAGGTCTTCTGATTTGTAATAGACTTCGGGAATGCTATCGAGGAGCGGGTGTAAATTTTGACCATAGTGCAACATGATCCTACCGATATTAATTAGATAACAGTAGGCGATTTCGTGGTGAGAAGGGGCAATTTGGGAACCATCCGTGGCAAAAACGCTATGACTTTCGGGAGCGGGAAGGATAGTAACGCGGGTGTCGAGAGGTTCGATCGGTAGCGCGACAGAGAAAATTAGGCGATCGTGCCAGTTATGATAGAGTTCTAGCAGTTTTTCCTGTTGCTGTTGAGCCTGTTCTAAAAGAATTTTAGCCCTTTGCACTCGCTCGCGACTAGCTGTCACCTCCTGTTGAAAATGTTGACTGATCCCCGGCATTTTTGCCGCTAATTTCGCAAGATCGAGCATAACTATCCTTTCCCTGACTTTTTTTGATTTTATCGCAATTTTGTCAATTATTGCCAAATTTATCCTTAGTAATCTCCGCTTACAGCAGTTATCTTAATGGTGAGATAGGAAGTTTTCCTTTTGGGGAGTCGCTCGTCAATACCAAAAAGGAATTCTGCGTATTTAGACAATATTTCTCCTTAAGATCATTATAGTTTTGATAAGAAATAATTTGCTCATGTTGCATTCTACCAACAATAATACCAGGGTGTATTCCTAGTTGTTCGGCAAATTGATTAATAGCTTTTCTATTCAGAGAATTATTGGCGATAAATCTCTGCCAATCTCTGGGAGCAATTAAGAAATTAGCCGCAAAAACATCCGCCTCTTTTTCTTTAATTGTATCTTGAATATCTTGCCCCTCTAAAAATAAAGTTCGTTTCCCATGTAATAAAATATGACCAGCTTCATGAAAAAAAGAAAACCAAAAATGATCATTTGTTTTGTATCGATCGCTCAATTGAATTAAAGCTCTGTGAGAACCTAACCAACGGGTAGCACCGTGTACCCTTGTTTTCGGAAGTTCAGGGACAAAGGCTAAGGCAACCCCCGCTGCCGCACAAAGCTCGATCATTTGCGGTTGAAATACCTCGATAGACTTAATAGTTAACGAACGAATTTGTCGCAAGGCATCTCTGAATTTCAACTCGTTGTAATCAGCACAATTAATTTTCGATGCTTCTATTTCTCCTTGACGTAACCATGCTGTTATTGCCCCTCGATCGCTATCAAATGCCTGAGACTTTCTAAAATCAATCGATAAATTTATCCCCCAAATCTCCTCCCATTGCTCAGGGGAGACAACGGCAAAAAAATTCAAGCTCTCTCGTAATTGCTCTATTTTATCCTCATCAAACTTGAGCCAGCCTAATTCAGTCATCTGGCGATAAGGAATTTGTTTTAACCAGCCTAAATAACCTTTTAATCTTTGATTCTCATTTTTTCTCGCTAAATATTCCCGATAAAGTCTTTCGCGCTCTATCCAGAAACTGGCGGGAGTTCCTAACACTAACTGTATCTGTAAGGCGGTATCGATAGTAATCTCCGCTTTACCTTTTATTATCTCATTGATAGTCTTTTTTGGTCTGCCCATGCGTTGGGCGAGTTCCGATTGAGACATATTTCTTTCTTCTAGGATTTCGGCAAGGGTTTCTCCCGGTGGAGAAATAAAATCCGGTGCATATCTGTTCTCAATAGTATTAGTCATGGGTGTCATCTATGCCAATAATTACGACTGCGGTTACTTTCTTCCAATCAATTCCCCCGTCTGCTTTTTGAGGAATCGGTATATTAGCTGGCTCAAAAATTAGTCTGAGAGGATGAACTAAATCTAGAGATAGTTGTCCAGCACGGTTATGTAACAATTCGTGACAACGTCCCGGCAGCGATCGCATTTCCTCCAAGACAATAACTGCTTTTAAGTCGTCGAGTCTTTGCCTGATTTTCTTAGCCATCTTCTCTCCATACTGTTTTTTCAGTAACCTTTGGCTATTGCATTCGTTCTCAAATTTTTTTTCCTTAAATACAATATCCATTGTAGATGACCCTTGTAATATTGTTAACCTCAAAGGTTAACAATATTTTATGGCAGCACACCTGGGTTGCATCCAGTACAAACGCTCTAAATATATCGTTAAGAGCTAATAGTCTAGACACCAGTTCTGAAAATGAGGTTAGCTAGAGACAGCTTTTCAGACATTGGCCGATTAATCAGGTGATAATTATCGCTAAAATCGCACCATCAAGCCAAAACAACGAAGCTGTAATTTTATCGCCTAATAACGCCCGAATTGAGTGCCGCAGCCGCCCAAGAAAAAGACAATCTCTAACCTCTAAACCGGAGAAAAGCACAATAAGCGACTTGACAACAACAGCAACAATTTGCTATAATGACCTTTTGTCAACGATTTGACCTTCGGTAATAGGAGTTCAGAGTAACCTTAGATACAGCCCTATCATGCCCACCATTCAGCAATTAATACGCGACGAAAGATTCAAAGCGAAAAGAAAAACCAAATCTCCCGCCCTCAAACAATGCCCCCAACGTCGGGGAGTTTGTACAAGAGTATATACCACCACACCGAAAAAACCCAACTCAGCCCTACGGAAAGTGGCTAGGGTACGTTTAACCTCTGGATTTGAGGTGACAGCCTACATCCCGGGCATCGGTCATAACCTGCAAGAACACTCGGTAGTCCTCATTCGGGGCGGTCGGGTCAAAGATCTACCCGGAGTCAGATATCACATCATTCGCGGCACCCTCGATGCCACCGGGGTGAAAAACCGTCAAAAGGCGCGCTCTAAGTACGGAACCAAACGCCCCAAACCCGCCGCTAAATAAACAGGAAATTGATTAACCAAAAAAAATACTCCCACCGAGTCGGTCAAAGTTAACCCAAGAGACTGAAAACTCGCAGGAGAGGGTTTGAGATGGGCTGTAATCATCCGACTGTCAAGCAAAAGTTAAAGTTAACCTAGAAAATTCAGGAATATTCCGATGTCTCGCCGTAAAAACGTCAAAAAACGTCCTATTCCCCCCGATCCCGTTTACAATAGCTGTTTAGTCAGCATGACCATCCGCCGGATCATGCGATCGGGCAAAAAATCCCTAGCCGCTAATATCGTTTACGATGCCCTGAAAACCGTCGGCGAACGTACCGGTCAAGAACCCCTAGAAGTATTTGAAAAAGCCGTTAAAAACGCCACTCCCCTAGTGGAAGTGAAAGCCCGCCGGGTCGGTGGCGCTACCTATCAAGTCCCGATGGAAGTACGCAGCAATCGCGGTAGTACATTGGCGCTACGTTGGTTAGTCCATTATGCCAGAACCAGAGGCGGCAAAACCATGGCTGGTAAACTAGCCAACGAGATCATGGATGCGGCTAACGAAACCGGCGGCACAATCAAAAAACGGGAAGAAACCCACCGGATGGCAGAGGCCAACAAAGCCTTTGCCCACTATCGTTACTAAGAAAGATACTTTAAGGGCGGTGGACTACACCGCTGCCGCCAAAAAACTGTCAAGAAAAGTATAGAATTGTAAATAGTGTAAAAAATCCTAGAACAAAATCCCATCACTGGCAAGCAAAGCAAGGAGGTTGCTGTGGCACGGACTATCCCGCTAGAGAGAGTGCGAAACATCGGAATCGCCGCTCACATAGACGCGGGCAAAACAACGACAACAGAAAGAATCCTGTTCTACACGGGAGTCGCCCATAAACTGGGCGAAGTCCACGACGGAACGGCAATTACCGACTGGATGGAACAGGAACGGGAGCGAGGAATCACCATCACCGCCGCCGCCATCAGTACCAGTTGGCAAGATCATCGCATCAACATCATTGACACCCCCGGCCACGTCGATTTCACCATTGAAGTGGAACGTTCCATGCGGGTACTCGATGGCGTGGTGGCGGTTTTCTGCTCTGTTGGTGGTGTACAACCCCAATCGGAAACCGTCTGGAGACAAGCCGATCGGTACAAAGTACCCCGGATTGCCTTTATCAACAAGATGGACAGAACGGGAGCGAACTTCTTCAAAGTTTACGAACAATTAAGAGATCGCCTTAGAGCTAACGCCGTTCCCATCCAAATGCCGATCGGCGCAGAAAGCGAACTGAGCGGGATCATCGATCTCGTCAAGATGCGCGCCTATATATATAAGGACGATCTGGGCAAAGACATAGAAGAAACCGACATTCCCGAAGACTTATTGAAAAAGGCCGAAGAATTCCGCGTACAGCTGGTGGAGGCTGTAGCGGAAGCCGATGAAGAACTCCTAGAAAAATATCTAGAAGGTGAAGAACTCACCGAAGCCGAAATCAAACGCGGTCTCAGGGAAGGGACAATCGCTGGTACAATTGTTCCCGTCCTCTGCGGCTCGGCTTTCAAAAACAAAGGGGTACAACTGCTCCTCGATGCCGTGGTAGATTACCTACCCTCGCCCTCGGAAGTAGCCGCCGTTAAAGGGATTCTCCCCGATGGCAGCGAGGCAATCCGGGAAGCTAAGGACGATGCTCCCTTCTCTGCTCTCGCCTTCAAAATCATGGCCGATCCCTTCGGTCGTTTAACCTTCCTGCGGGTCTATTCTGGTGTACTAGCCAAAGGCAGCTACGCCTACAATTCCACCAAAGGAACCAAAGAACGGATCGCTCGCCTGATCGTCCTCAAATCCAACGAACGGATCGAAGTGGATGAACTGCGCGCCGGTGATCTAGGGGCGGCGATCGGACTGAAAAACACCATTACCGGGGATACCCTCTGTGATGAGAAAAACCCAGTTATCCTAGAATCCCTCTTTATCCCCGAACCGGTGATCTCTGTGGCGGTGGAACCGAAAACCAAACAGGACATCGAGAAACTCAGCAAAGCTCTGCAAGCTCTCTCCGATGAGGATCCCACCTTCCGGGTCAAAGTTGATCCCGAAACCAATCAAACGGTAATCGCCGGGATGGGAGAACTGCACTTGGAAATCCTCGTCGATCGAATGCTGCGGGAGTACAAAGTCGAAGCAACTGTGGGCGCTCCCCAAGTTGCCTATCGGGAAACCGTCCGCAAACCTGTACGGGCCGAGGGTAAATTTATCCGTCAAAGTGGCGGTAAAGGACAGTACGGCCACGTCGTCATCGAACTCGAACCGGGTGAACCGGGATCTGGCTTTGTCTTCGTCTCCAAAATTGTCGGTGGTGCTATCCCCAAAGAATACATCAACCCGTCAGAACAGGGGATGAAAGAAGCTTGCGAATCGGGGATCGTCGCGGGTTATCCCGTCATCGACCTGAAAGCAACCCTAGTAGATGGTTCTTTCCACGATGTGGACTCCTCCGAGATGGCCTTTAAGATTGCCGGTTCCATGGCGATCAAAGAAGCGGTGATGAAAGCTACCCCCGTTCTCCTAGAACCGATGATGAAGGTCGAGGTGGAAGTACCCGAAGACTTCATCGGTAACGTCATCGGTGATCTTAACTCCCGTCGGGGACAAATCGAAGGTCAAGAAACCGAGGCTGGCATCGCCAAAGTGTCCGCTAAAGTTCCCCTAGCGGAAATGTTTGGTTACGCCACTGATATTCGCTCCAAAACCCAAGGACGGGGCATCTTCACCATGGAATTTAGCCATTACGAAGAAGTCCCCCGCAACGTGGCCGAGGCGATTATCACCAAAAGTAAAGGGAACGGCTAATCAGTGACCGGTGAGCAGTGAGCAGTGGGAATAAACCGATCATTTAAATTTGATCGGTCAACCCTAATAACTGCTAACTTAAAACTGATCTCCGGTGACTGATTAATGTTCACCCACCTGAAGAAGAAAAAAAAACAAAGGAACAGAAAGTAAATGGCACGCGCTAAATTTGAACGGACGAAACCCCACGTTAACATCGGTACGATCGGTCACGTTGACCACGGCAAAACTACCCTCACCGCCGCTATCACTATGACCCTAGCGGCTCTGGGTAATGCCCAAGCTAAAAAATACGATGAAATCGATGCCGCTCCCGAAGAAAAAGCCCGCGGGATCACCATTAACACCGCTCACGTTGAGTACGAAACCGCTGATCGCCACTATGCACACGTGGACTGCCCCGGCCACGCGGACTATGTAAAAAACATGATCACCGGTGCGGCACAGATGGACGGTGGTATTCTCGTGGTCTCGGCCGCCGATGGCCCGATGCCCCAAACCCGGGAACATATCCTGCTGGCTCGTCAGGTGGGGGTTCCTAACCTGGTGGTCTTCCTCAACAAAAAAGATATGGTGGACGATGAGGAGTTACTGGAACTCGTGGAACTGGAAGTGCGCGAACTTCTCAGCAGTTACGACTTTGCTGGCGACGAAATCCCCATTATTGCCGGTTCTGCTAAAGAAGCCCTCAACTACATGACCGAAAACCCCAAGGCCCAAAAAGGTGATAACGAGTGGGTAAATGCGATCTATGAATTGATGGAAGCGGTAGATAGCTATATCCCTACCCCCGAACGGGCGATCGATAAACCCTTCCTGATGGCGGTAGAAGACGTATTCTCGATTACTGGTCGGGGGACGGTGGCTACCGGTCGGATCGAACGCGGTATTGTGAAAGTGGGTGATAACGTGGAATTGGTCGGGATCAGAGATACCCGCGCCACCACCGTCACCGGGATCGAAATGTTCAAGAAAAGTCTTGACCAAGGGATGGCTGGTGACAACGCTGGTATCCTCCTGCGTGGTATCCAAAAAACCGATATCGAGCGCGGCATGGTGATCGCTAAACCGAATACAATCAAACCCCACACCCAGTTTGAAGGTGAGGTGTATGTGTTAACTCAAGCAGAGGGTGGTCGTCACACTCCTTTCTTTAAAAACTATCGTCCTCAGTTTTATGTGCGGACAACCGACGTAACTGGCACTATCCAAGACTACACCGCCGATGATGGCAGCAGCGTAGAAATGGTCATGCCGGGAGACCGGATCAAAATGACCGTGGAACTGATCAACCCGATCGCGATTGAAGAGGGTATGCGCTTCGCTATTCGCGAAGGTGGTCGCACCATCGGTTCTGGCGTTATCTCGAAAATTATCAAGTAGGCTAATCTACTAATTAACGGGGCAGTGAATTTAAAAGCTGCTCCGTTACTGTCTTTATTTTGTACCTTGACAATTGCAATAGGTGAAATTATGGCTACGTTACAACAACAGAAAATTCGCATTCGTTTGAAAGCTTTTGACCGCCGCCTACTCGATACTTCCTGTGAGAAGATTGTCGATACTGCCAATAGAACTAACGCCACGGCGATCGGACCGATTCCCCTACCGACAAAAAGAAAGATTTATTGTGTCCTGCGTTCCCCTCACGTTGATAAGGACTCCCGTGAACATTTTGAAACCCGCACCCATCGCCGCATTATTGATATTTACCAACCCTCTTCTAAGACAATCGATGCTTTGATGAAATTGGATTTACCCGCCGGGGTTGATATTGAAGTTAAATTGTAAAAAATGCCAAAAAGATGTTAGCACTAACATCTTTTTTTCTTAGAAACTCTTTGTGATACCAAATCCCTTTTTAATAGTCTGATTAACTCCCAAGTTAGGGATTTTTTCTCCCCACTCTCCCATAACTTTTAGATAGGATTTAGCATAAAAAGAGGTTATTAAAAGAAGGCCAGTACACTTGTTAAGGGTGCATCGCCAAAATTGAGATGCCCCCGATCGCTAAACCGTTTGTAGGGGAAAACCTAAAGCTTCCCGTTGCTGTAAATACAATTGAGCAACCTGTCGAGCTAAATTGCGAATTCTGCCGATATAACGGGTTCTTTCAGCTACAGCAATCACACCTCTAGCATCGAGTAAATTAAAAGTATGGGAACATTTAAGAACATAATCTAGACTGGGAATCACCAGAGAGCGATCGATTAATTGTTTAGCTTCCTGTTCATATAAACTGAATAAACTAAATAATAACTCAGGGTTAGAAGCCTCAAAATTGTAGGTACATTGTTCGATTTCATTTTGTAGAAAAATGTCACCGTAGAGGATATTTTCATTCCATTGAATTTTATTAATTGCCTCCACATCTTGCAGATACATGGCTAATCTTTCTAAACCGTAGGTAATTTCGATCGCCACGGGACGACAATCGATACCTCCACACTGTTGAAAGTAGGTAAATTGGGTGATTTCCATACCATCTAACCACACTTCCCAACCCACACCCCAAGCGCCGAGGGTGGGAGATTCCCAGTTATCTTCCACGAAGCGAATATCGTGATCTTCCGGGTTAATTCCTAACACCCGCAGGGAGTCTAAATAGATTTCCTGAATATTATCGGGAGAGGGTTTAATTAGGACTTGATATTGATAGTAATGCTGAAAACGATTGGGATTTTCGCCATAACGGCCATCCGTAGGACGACGACAGGGTTCCACATAGGCAACGGCCCAAGGTTCCGGACCAATTGCCCTTAAAAAGGTATGGGGACTCATGGTTCCCGCACCTTTTTCGGTATCATAGGGTTGAGCAACTAAACAACCGCGATCAGACCAAAATTCATTTAATTTAGCGATAACAGCTTGGAAAGTTAGAGACATGGGAAAAAGTAAAAAAGCGGGTTAGGGGTTGGGGAAGTGGGGTGTAGGGTGTGGGGTGTAGGGTGTAGGGTGTAGGGTGTGGGGAGATGGGGGGTTGGGGAGAAAAAAGCTGCCGACTGTCTCCTGTCTCCTGTCTCCTGTCTCCTGACGGTTAAAGTCATTGACTTACTTTTAACTGCAAGCGAAAGTGAACGGGGGTAGAAGATTGGGGGAGAATAACTAATTCATAAAATCCCTCTTCGGGTAATTGACCAGACCATTGCCGATCGCTAGACTTGTCTAAAAGGGTAATATTACCCGTGGGAGAGTAGAAAGATAGTAAAACTTCGCCTTCCGTCTCTAAATTTAAGTCTAACCGATCACTGGAACGCAATTTTATTGCATAGGCTTTTCCTTGTCCCTCGCTGAGAATTGCCTCGATCACTTCCTCTCCCCCCGCGTCTAAACTTTCGATCGCTTGGTAAGATAGGCCAGACTGTAAAGATTGTAACTGATTCCAGGCCAAACCACTCCATAGTTGACCTAGACTCATATCAAAACTTGGTCTTTCTGTCAATTCGGGAAATAGCTGAAAAAAAGCAGTATCAGTAAGTAAATTAAGGACTCTACCGCTTAAACGTAACTGATTTACTTGTTCTCGCCATTTTTCTCGTTGTTGCTCGTTGTAGCTACCTAATGCTTCTCTAGTGCCAGAATCGAGAAGTTCTAAGCGATCGAGTATTTCTGCTGCTAAAATATCTCTTTGTTCCTGTTTCTGTTTTTCCTCTTTGATATCCCCATAGCGGAGGTTAAACAATTCATTGACGAGATTTTTAAAAAACTGACCATCAATTCCCAACTCTAGACGGCGCTTTCTCATCTCGGCTTTCCGTTGCCATGCCGGATCTGTGGCAGAATTAAAATTATTTTCCTCCGTGGCAAAAACGGGTTTAATGGTTTGGGGTTGATTGCTGTGTTTAACCCACTGTTTCCCAATTAACCAGCCTATTGCCGCCGATAATAACATCAAGAGGCAAAAAATAGCGATCCTGCCGGAACAGCCGAGAAAAACGGGCGATTTATTCCGAGAATTGGCGGCCATTGTCTCCTTAGACGATTTGGGGTTTTGATATTTAAAGATGAGATTAACACAAATAATAG
This sequence comes from Microcystis sp. M049S2, assembly GCF_020245625.1. NCBI lineage: Bacteria > Bacillati > Cyanobacteriota > Cyanophyceae > Chroococcales > Microcystaceae > Microcystis > Microcystis sp. M049S2. The sequence continues at coordinate 25,640 of NZ_JADBUN010000073.1, forward strand.
GCTAAGACGCATTTTAAGCGCCTATCCTTAGATTAGCTGAATCTCCCCCAATCCCTTTACCATCGCCTCTTGTCTCATCTCAACAAGCAGTTTAAACACAAGGACAGCTTATCTCAATATTAGCCGCCACAATAATATCTCTGCGGGGTCGAGCAGTTAGGTAGCCTAAGATACTGGTTTCAATACAGACGCTTTCGCTCACGGCCATAGGAGAAAATCTATCCAACCTCCATCATACCCTATTTAATTGTCGTCAACCCAACCTTGCATCTTCATCGGCTCGCGTCCTGTAGGACTGCTCCCAAAAAGGCAAAAGCTCCCCAGGACGCACCCTAGAAAATCTCAAAAAAAAATCGACCCGCCTAAGGGCGGGAAAAAGAGAAAAATTGAAAAATAGGGAATGAGGGTAAAAAGGGAAAAAAAGGGAAAAAGGGTTATAGAGTCCTCCCAGCACCGCACACCACCCGAAAACCGTCGTAGTCGTCGCCGTTGCCGCGGCGGGCGAGGTTGTTGCGAATCGCGGAACGGCAGTTATAAGGATTGCTGCCCCAGGAACCGCCCCGCAATGGAGAACGATTATCATTACCATTTTTTATCCAAGCACTGCCATCCCTTGGCGCTCCGATATAGTTATCGTGCCAATTGTCCTCGCACCACTCCCAAACATTGCCACTCATGTCATACAGTCCCCAACCATTGGGCCTTTTCTGGCCCACAGGATGAGTTTTACTCTGAGAATTTGCGCTATACCAAGCGTAATCTCCTAACTGACTAGCATCATCACCAAAATAATAGCGAGTAGTAGTCCCCGCACGACAGGCATATTCCCATTCCGCTTCCGTCGGTAGGCGATAGGTTTTCCCTGTTATTTGACTCAATTTTTGACAAAAGGCTTGAGCATTGTTCCAACTAACCCTTTCTACCGGATTTTGGGGATTGTTTTGAAACTCAGAGGGATTGGTTCCCATTACCGCTTCATATTGTGCCTGAGTCACTGGATATTTGCCAATCGCAAAACTGTTGACTTTAACTTGGTGTGGAGGCTTTTCATAATCACTGTCAGCAGATCCCATGAGAAATTGACCTGCTGGTAAGCTCACCATCTCCAGTGTGACTCCGTTGGATATTTTTTCGGTAAATGGAGTAGGTGAAGCAATTAGGGGTATTGGTGAAACAGGCTTTTTGACTGCTGCCGGTGCTGGTGGAGGTGACGGGGGAGAAGTCCATCCCAGAGGTTGTAAGGCATTTAAAACCTGTTGTGCTGTCCATCTTTGTTTTCTATCTTTTTGCAAACACCCTTCAATAATCTGTTTAAACTCTTTCGGTAAACTGGGGATTTGTAAATCACAATTCATCACCTTCGCCATTAACTGGTTAATATCATTATTAAACTTATAGGGAAGTTGATTAGTCGTCATTTCGATTAACATAATACCTAATGACCACAAATCCCAGGCTGATGAAATATCCCCCCTAAAGGCTTCGGGAGGCATATAAATAATTGTACCGCTATTGTGGACGGTTTGAGTGTGGCTTTTATTATTTAAAGTTCTAATTAAGCCAAAATCTGCTAACTTGTATTGTTGATTAACCTTGAGAATATTACCCGGTTTTAAATCTCGATGGACTTTATTTTGTCGATGAAGATAATTTAAACCCTGGGCGACTTGAGCAGTAATATTTTTAATCTCATCCGCTGACAAACCGCCTTTGGCGATGTGATTTTCTAGGCTACCCTGTGCCAATTCCATCACTAAATAAAGCATCTCCGTATTGAAAAAAGTACATTCCCCCACTGAATAAGCCTTAATTAAATTAGAATGTTCTAACTTTCTGGCATTTTTTAACTCAATTAATTTATCATCGCTACTTTCGGGGATAACTTTAACAGCAACTTCTTTAACCAATGTATTTCTGACCATTTCACTAGCATGAAATACACCCCCAAAACCACCCGCACCGAGAAACTTATTAAGACGATAGGGACCTATTTGTTGCCCTTCCAACATCTTCATCATTTGGTCTAGCATAATAATAACTCCACGATTTAAAATTACCTATAATCATTGCAGCAAATTCGCCCCAATCAAACCGACTCGATCGACTGCTCGATGTCCGATTCTAACGAACCAAATTTGAGCATCGGTCAATCGGGTTAAAAGTTGAGTTGGAAACTGTGAGGATATCTTTTGCTAATTCAAAAGCACCTGTTTTGATATCAATAGCTACAATCTTCCCATGATTGTCCTTCTCAACCTGCTGACGCAGCCGAGACTGATAGATTTCGTGTCCACGTCGGACAAATTTTTCTTTGTTATAGCAAGGGTGTTGTAATGTCATTAGTTAGACCCTGTTGCAACGTTTGTCCCTCTATTTTAATCTAGGCTTTCAGCTTTGCTGTCAGTGGGGAATAATGCTCACCCTATGTGCCTAAAAATATTAAGAGATGTAACTATTTATGCCTAACCTAGAAAGTGATTACTCAACAGGGGTGAGATCAGGATAGTCTAGATCGAGCAGTCCGATAGATGTTTAGTTAAATTCCTACTTCAGATATGTCCGTTTCTAGTCCTCCTCGTTCCCTGCGTATCGGTTCGCGTAAAAGTCAGTTAGCCCTAGTACAAACCTATTGGGTACAGGCAGAATTGAGTAAACACCACCCCCATCGACAGTTTGAGGTGGAGACGATGAGCACCCAAGGCGATAAAATTCTCGATGTGGCCCTGGCGAAAATCGGTGATAAGGGTTTATTTACCAAAGAACTAGAAGTGGGAATGTTGGATAGATCGATCGATCTTGCCGTCCATTCTCTCAAGGATCTGCCCACTAATTTGCCCGAAGGCTTAATCTTGGGTTGCGTCACGGAAAGAGTTAATCCGGCCGATGCTTTGGTGGTAAATAGCCAAAACCAAGACTATCAATTAGACACTTTACCGGAAGGTGCAGTGGTGGGGACTTCTTCCCTGCGGCGATTGGCCCAGTTGCGTTATCATTATCCCCATCTGACTTTTAAAGATGTGCGCGGCAATGTCAACACCCGTCTGGCAAAACTGGACGCGGGAGAATACGACGCGATTATTCTGGCAGTAGCGGGACTAGAAAGGTTAGGATTAGGCGATCGAGTTCATCAGGTTATTCCGGCGGCAATTTCTCTCCATGCGGTGGGACAGGGGGCTTTAGGGATAGAATGCCGCGATGCTGATCCGGAGGTTTTGGAAGTCCTAAAAGTGTTGGAACACGCCCCTAGTCGCGATAGATGCTATGCTGAACGCGCTTTTTTACGCGAGTTGGAGGGGGGTTGTCAAGTTCCCATCGGAGTGAATACGGCGATCGAGGATGGTATCCTAACTTTAACGGGTATGGTGGCTAGTCTCGACGGTAAGCGCCTGATTAAGGACTCGGTTAGCGGTGATCCTAGCCATGGGGAAGTCTTAGGACGAGATTTAGCCCATAAAGTGCGCGACGCTGGTGCTGGAGAGATTTTAGCCGAGATTTTCGCTGAAGTGGGGCGATAATCAGTCATCAGTGATCAGTTATCAGTGGGTAAGTTATCAGTTATCAGTCTTAAACAGCAAAAAGCTCCAGTGCCTCTCCCATGTAGTTTTAACAAGTGATGTGGATAGGCAAGCAGCTGATCAGTATTGCAGCAATTCTCCCAGTATCGAGATTTAATTGACTTCAGTTCGATTGATAGTCTTTTCCGCCGGGATGAGAGAATGGCCTTTCGGAGTCAGGAAATTGTGCAGGATGTGACGATTTTGAATTAAAACTAAAGTTGCGATCGCTAAGAGAAAATAACCAAAACCTTTTTGTAACTGTTTTGCGGACACAAACTGTCCCAGATAGGAACCGATAAGAGTACCGAGAGCAGCCGCAAAAGCAAAGGATAGGGTTAACTGCCAATCGACGCTAATATGACCTAAATAGCCCAGTAATCCGGCTACAGAATTGAGGGAAATAATCAGCAGGGAAGTGGCGATCGCTTGAACCATGGGGATTTTGCCCAATAATACCAGCGCGGGAACGATAGCGAAGCCTCCCCCAACCCCAACTAATCCCGTCAGGACACCCACAGCGATTCCTTCGCTCATTAACCAGAGCCAGCAATATCGGCACAATGGTTGGGGGTAGAGAGTCAGATCTTTTTGCCGATCGCGGGCCTTATAATCAGGATTATCTATCTGTGTTGATCTACTAATCATAAAGGCTGCTGCTATTACCATTAGTGTTGCAAACAGGAGCATCTGGAAGGTGGCAGTCACGAGGGGTAATGTGGCTAATCTTGCTCCCAAAAAAGCCCCTACCATCGTGGCAGAACCGAAGATAAAAGCGGTTTTTAAGTTAATGTTGCCTTTTTTCCAGTGGGGAATCGTGGCGAGTAAACTGACACTACCGATGACTAGAAGCGTCATAGCGATCGCCGATTTGGTCGGTACTCCCATCACATAGACTAGAATCGGTAATGCTAGTACAGAACCTCCTCCTCCCAGCAATCCCAGACTAATCCCCGTACAAACGGCTAATAAATGTCCAATTAACCAAGTCATTTCAGTTATCAGTGATCAGTTATCAGTTATCAGTTTCTGAAGGCAACAGGCCCCAAGTAAAGAATCTGACAATTCTCCTACCTAAAAAGAAGGCTAGAAACTAAGTACATCTTAGGTTTTAGATTCTTCTCTTGTTATCAGTTATCAGGAAATCATATTTTATTATTTACTGGTTACTGATTACTGATTACTGCTTACTGATGGGGTTGATTGTAGGGAAGTTTAGCCAGAAGCATAGCTAAAGCACAGGTATTACTAATCCCCGCAAAAACTAGACCGGAACCGACAAAACCGCTTAAAATCAGGAACCAAGGCGAGATAAAGGCTCCTAATACTGTTCCGAGGACAACTAAGGAACCAGCAACGATCTGCACCTGACGAAATAGGCTAATTGGCGCATTTTGGTCTTTTTCGGTGGCATAACCCGCACTTTTCCAAGTATTTAAGCCGTTTTTAAGCTGGGCAACTTGGCTAAATCCTGCCGCAATCAGTTTTTGTGCCGCTACAGTGGATCTGCTGCCGGAATTACAATAGAGAACTAGGGTTTGATTGGGGTCAAAAGCGATCGAATTAGGGTTAAAACTGGAAAGTGGTACTAATTTCGCCCCTGGAATGCGATCGCTGGCGTACTCCCCCGGTTCTCGCACATCAATTAAGCAAACTTCTCCGCGCTCAATTAAGTTTTTTAAAGTATGGGCATCAAATTCTAGTAATTTTGCTTGATTTGTGGTATGGGTCATCGTTAATCTCCTGAATAGATTTTTAAGCTAAAACAACTCCTAAATTACCGCAGCCTTGGTTAGCGGGAACCGCCTCCATGATCTTTTTGGGATCTGGTAAATTAAGACTGTTCATAAACTCGATAAATTGTCTGCGGTTACGTCCGACAAAACGGGGATTGTATTGTTTTTCTTCGGCAATGGTGGAGACAGTTAAACCGCGATAGTCGTGGCCGGGATAAACTAGGGTACTATCGGGGAGAGTGAAAAGTTTTTGCGTGACCGAATCAAAGAGAGTACCAGCATCGCCGCTTTGGAAGTCGGTACGACCACAACCCCGGATAAATAGGGCATCTCCTGTCAAAATATGACTGTTATTGACTAAATAGGCTAGATGACTATCGGTGTGGCCGGGAGTAGCGATCGCTTTGATGGTGATATTTCCTACTAACAATTCCTCTCCATCCGTCAGATGGCGATCAGCACAGGCTACTTGGGCATTTTCGGGAACTATACCCAGACAGCCTGTGATTTGCCTTAATTTTCCAGTTCCTGTGACGTGATCGGCGTGAATATGGGTTTCTAAACAATATTTTAGCGTTAATCCTAGCTCCCGTAATTGCCGATCATCCCTTTCCACCTGTTCCAGGACTGGATCCACCAATACCGCTTCCTTGCTGACGGGATCGGCAATCAAATAAGTATAAGTGCTGGTTTCGGGATCGAACATCTGACGGAATAGCATGATCTCTGACTCCCTTTGTATAACTTTATAACTATACTACCATATAATTATGAATTTGGAGGAAACCTCTAGCAGGATTAATTTTTTGGCTGTATCTCACTGTCGAGTCAAGAGGCAAAAATACAAATAAAGCGAGAACTGTCGCTCTTACAGTTCCCGCTCTATTATTGTTGTATTGTTGGAGTATCTAACCCCCGAATATTGAGTTAAATTAGTACAAATCTTCTTCTTTGTGGGTGACGATCACACAGTCAGAAGTCGGATAGGCCACACAGGTGAGGACATAACCGGCCTCAATTTGATCGTCATCTAAGAAGGATTGATCGGATTGATCAACGCTACCGGATAGGATTTTACCAGCGCAAGCAGAACAAGCACCAGCACGACAAGAAAAAGGTAAATCTAATTTTTTTTCTTCCGCTATATCGAGAATATATTTATCATCGGGAACATCAATTGTCTGGTCGCCACCTGGTGTTTTCAGGGTGACTTTATAAGTGGTTGTCTTTGTTTCCTTTGCCATAGGTTGTTCCTCAGTCTTAAAATCCCTTTTCTCGCCGTTTAAACTGAACGGGTCGAATGAGTTTCCTTTCTGATACTACGCGAAAATTTACCCGGCTCAACTTAGCATTAGTAATGACAGCCTTAAATAAACTTAAAATAATATTTACTTATCACTTTAGCAGATTAGCTGTTTAATTAAAAGTTGATACAATAGCCTAGTCTCATAAAATAAAAGTCTGCATAGCCTATCCTTCCCTAATGCCTTAAAAAGGGTTGATTCGGAGAAATAGCGCAAATAGTGTGAGCATACAACTGAGAACGCACCAAACCGAAGAAAATCTAGTAGAAATGATTTGGCTACAGTTAACAGGTCTTTTGAGCAGATTTTAGGGGATGGCGAAAAGTTTTCCTGTGGTTAAACGACTGTTCGAGTTTGTTGGAAATTTCAATTATTGAATTTTCCTAACCTTAAAAAATACGATAACTTTTCACATTTTATTTAGGGATGCTATAGCTAAAAAAGTTAATCTGGCTGGGGATTTTAAATTATACTCGTCACTATTTAAATTGTCATCGTTATGATCTAATCAGTCTTATTTTAAGACATAAACAAGCTATTAAGAGATTTAGCAAAATTCTAGGGGGTCAGTTTTAGTAACTGCATAAGTAGTCGTGCAAAATTAATTTCTTGCTTAGGATAGGCAAAAGGCAAGAGGTGGTTAGATATATGTAATTAATTTTGCTTAGGTACTTAATGATATATTGTCTTAAGCGATCGCTGCTTTGAGCCTGTGCATTAACAAACAAACTATAATTCGGTGGACAGCATTTCTCATAATTTGAACTGCCTAGGAGAAATTTTAGTACAAATGCTCGAACTTACCACTCTGGTACTCATTGAGATAGTCAACAGCTGATCGCAGCCACTTCTTTTTTACCATATTTAGCTACACTTCGCTTCTCATAGGGATTGTAGGCTTCCTTGTCACCCCGTCAGAGTTAAGAGCAAAACAGAGACAGAAGCGAAGCTCAACCCGATGATTAGCTAATGCTATCGATAAACATCTTCAATGCTGCTTTTGAGAAGGAGACGGGTTGCTAAAGCCTCTATAATAAGTAGCCATAGAGATGCCGACAACTTCCCCTGTCGATAGCGAATAAGGAGAAAAAAAACCCAGTGTTTGTCCTCAAAGGTTACGAGTATTTTCTAGGATTTCTGCTCGCTTGCAGTTTAGTACCAATCCTATCCCTAACGGCCTCCAAAGTCCTGCGACCTAGTGGTGGCGGTCCGGAAAGACGCACCACCTATGAATCGGGGATGGAACCGATCGGCGGTGCTTGGATTCAGTTTAACATTCGTTATTATATGTTTGCCCTCGTTTTCGTGGTTTTTGACGTAGAAACCGTCTTTCTCTACCCTTGGGCAGTAGCTTTCAATCAATTGGGCCTATTAGCTTTTGTAGAAGCATTGATCTTTATTGCTATCCTTGTGGTTGCTCTCGTCTATGCTTGGCGGAAAGGAGCCTTAGAATGGTCATAACGGCCATAATTTTCCTTATTTTTGACTTTTCATGAGAGGATAACCCGATGAGTCCCAACCCTACCAGCGAATTTAAGCAAATTATCGCACAACAAAGCGAAAAAATCCTCAATCCCATTGAACGCACCAAAGTTACCCAGGATTTATCGGAAAATGTCATTCTCACTACCGTTGATGACCTGTATAACTGGGCGCGTTTGTCAAGTCTTTGGCCGATGCTATACGGTACAGCTTGCTGTTTTATCGAGTTCGCGGCCTTGATTGGTTCCCGTTTTGATTTCGATCGCTTTGGTTTAGTTCCCCGTTCTAGTCCCCGGCAAGCTGATTTAATCATCACTGCCGGTACAGTTACCATGAAAATGGCCCCCGCTTTGGTGCGTCTGTACGAAGAAATGCCAGAACCTAAATACGTTATCGCCATGGGTGCCTGTACGATTACGGGAGGAATGTTCAGCAGTGACTCCACCACCGCAGTCAGAGGGGTAGATAAACTTATCCCCGTGGATGTTTATATACCCGGTTGTCCCCCCCGTCCGGAAGCGATTATCGATGCAATTATTAAACTGCGGAAAAAAGTCGCTAACGAATCTCTTCAAGAACGTGGGACTGTCCTCCAACAAACCAATCGTTATTACAGCACCACCCACAAAATGCAGGCCACGGAACCGATTCTTACGGGTAAATATCTACAATCGGCTACCCGTCAAGCACCTCCGAAAGAGTTACTAGAAGCCACTGGTATGCCGGTTCCTCCCGCTCTTTTGACCACGAAACAAAAGGAAGAAATCTAAATGACTGAAGAAACCACAGCTATTGTGCAAGCTGGCCCCACTTCGATTTGGTTAAGCGAAAATGGTTTTGATCATCAAGCTTTAGAAGCTGACCATAGTGGTGTGGAATTGATTAAAGTAGAACCAGACTTTTTAATTCCTCTGGCCACTGCTTTATTCGCTTATGGCTTTAATTATCTCCAATGTCAGGGCGCTTACGATTTGGGACCGGGTAAAGAATTAGTTAGTTTCTATCATCTGGTCAAAGTAACCGATAATGTCGATAGTCCCGTGGAAGTGCGCTTAAAAGTCTTTCTTCCTAGAGATAATCCCAGGGTTGCCTCGGTTTACTGGATTTGGAAAGCCGCTGACTGGCAAGAACGAGAAAGTTATGATATGTTCGGCATTATTTATGAAGGACATCCCCACCTGAAACGGATTTTAATGCCAGAAGATTGGGTCGGTTGGCCCCTACGCAAAGATTACGTTTCTCCCGAATTCTACGAACTACAGGACGCTTACTAAGTCGAGAATTTAATCACTAATTAGGTTATGGATCCTATGGGGTTGGAAGCTATTTCTAGCCCGATTTTTTTTTGATACTAAATCCGTTGAGTATAAGTAGGTAGATATTAAAAACGATCAGTTCCCCCCTTATCAAGGGGGGATTAAGGGGGGATCCCCCCGCCTATCGGCACCCCCCTTATCAAGGGGGCAGGGGGGATCAAAGACAAAATCTATCTTCAATTTAATTATAACCAGCTACTTATTATCAGGAGAGGCACTCCTGCAAAACGGAGAATAAATAATCAGTTTTTAATAACTGGATTTAGTATTACTTAGCCGAGAAAATCCTCGATCGCCTGTCCCGTCTCTTCCGCTGCTTCTTCCGGTAAAAAATGACCACTGGCGATCGCCTGTCCTGTCACTTGATTAGCTCGCTGCTGCCAAAGAGCGATCACATCGTATTGACGTGCGATGAAACCTTTTTTTCCCCAAAGAACCAAGAGGGGAGAGGAAATTTTCCGGTCTAAATCCTGACGATCATGCTCTAAATCGATGGTAGCGGCGGCCCGATAATCGGCACAGGTGGCGGTTATCGTCCTTAAATCTCGAAAACAACGCCGATAATCCCCCAAGGCTTCCTCTGTAAAAGCGCTAAAATCTCGCCCCCAACTTTGCAAGCAATGGTGCAGATAATAATCGGGATTAGCAGCGATCAGGGTTTCGGGAAAAGGGGAAGGCTGAATCAAGAAAAACCAATGATAGTAGGCAGTGGCAAAAGTTTGATCAGTAGCCTCGTACATCGCCAGCGTCGGTGCTATATCGAGTAAAACGAGTTTTTTGACCTTTTCGGGAAAATCAAGGGCGAGACGGTGGGAAACTCGCGCCCCTCGATCGTGGCCGATCAGATAAAACTCCTGATAACCCAATTTTTCCATCAGCAACACCTGATCTAAGGCCATGACTCGCTTGCAGTAATTGCTAGAATCCTCTAGGGGTAAGGGTTTATCGCTATCCCCGTAGCCGCGCAGATCCGTGGCGATTACCGTAAAATTAGCCGCTAATCGGGGGGCGATTTTATGCCACATTTGATGAGTTTGGGGATAACCATGGAGCAAAAGCAGCGGAAAACCGCGCCCACCTTTGACACCATTGATAGTAATGCCATTAACTTCTAGCTGAAATTTCTGAAAATTTGTCAGCATTTTTGCTTCCTGTCACCTTAGGGAGAGATAATTGCATCATCAGGCCAAAGTGGCCCGATCGGTAAAGTTTTTTCACTATAGCTCCTCAAGCCCCTGTTTTTCTGGTAGATTAAAACCATTGGGTTGCTCAAAAATCAACGAGTTAAGCAGTAATTTGATTATGATCTCGATTATCTATTCCGATGAATTTCTCGATCACGATACAGGTATTTACCATCCCGAAAAAGCGGCGCGTTTAACGGCAATTGTCGAGGCTTTAAAACAAACAGAATGGCAGTCAAAATTAACATGGCATTTACCCACACCGATCGAAATTCGTGACGAAGTAATCCCTTTGATTAAACAAGTTCATAATCAAGATTATGTTGATAGATTGCGGCGAATTTGTCAACAGGGCGGAGGAAGATTAGATGCCGATACTCCCGTTTCTGCGCGTAGTTACGATGTGGCGTTACTAGCGGTTAGTGGCTGGTTAGATGGGGTAGATCGAGTTTTATCTACTGGCGATCCTGTCTTTATTTTAGCCCGTCCCCCCGGACATCATGCCACTTCTAATTATGGCATGGGTTTCTGTCTGTTTTCTAATGCTGCTATTGCCGCTTATTATGCTTTGGAAAACAAAAGAGTGCAAAAAGTAGCGATTCTCGATTGGGACGTACATCACGGCAATGGCACCCAGGATATAGTCAAAAATCATCCCCAGATTGCCTATTGTTCCCTCCATCAATTCCCCTTTTATCCCGGCACGGGAGAAGCGCGAGAAAAAGGTGAGTTTAATAATGTTTTGAATATTCCCTTATCGGCGGGAAGTACGATTAAAGATTATCAAGAACATTTTGAGGGGCAAGTCATACCTTTTCTGAAAAATTTTCAACCGGATTTAGTGATTGTTAGTGCTGGATATGATGCCAATCAAGCGGATCCTCTGGCGGGAATTTGTTTACACCCACAGGATTATGGAATTTTAACCAAATACCTCTTAACTCTCAATAAACCGCTGCTTTTCGGCTTAGAAGGTGGTTATGATTTAGAAACTTTAGCGGCTTCCGTCGTCGCCACCTTAGAAGCTTTGCTCTGATCCTATTCCGGGTAATCGTTACATTTCTTTAAAAAGATTGGTAACAAAGTGATGGAATGCGGTAAGGTAAACGATCGATAGAAAAAAAACCTTGACCTAGTTGCCTTTTAAGATTATGAACTCGCTTGCGCCACACCTAAAAGCCAAAGCCCTCAAGCCTAATAGTCGTCGTCCTGCCAAAGAATTGTGTAGCGAGTGCGGACTTTGTGACACTTATTATATTCACTATGTTAAAGAAGCTTGTGCTTTTCTAAATCAACAAATCGCCGATTTAGAAGCAGCAGCACACGGCAAAAGTCGCGACTTAAATCAGCAAAATGATCTCTATTTTGGTGTTCATCAAGAGATGATAGCTGCCAAGAAAAAACAAGCTATCCCTGGGGCGCAATGGACAGGAATCGTCAGTACAATTGCCTGTGAAATGCTCAATCGTGGTTTAGTAGAAGGGGTGGTTTGTGTGCAGAATACCGCCGAGGATCGCTTTCAACCGCAGCCGATTCTCGCCCGTACCACGGAAGAAATTCTCGCCGCTAAAGTTAATAAACCGACTCTTTCTCCCAATTTATCAGTGCTAGAAGAAATTGAAAAATCGGGCATGAAACGGTTATTAGTTATCGGAGTTGGTTGTCAAATTCAAGCCCTAAGAGCAGTAGAAAAAAAATTAGGCTTGGAAAAATTATATGTCTTAGGAACTCCCTGCGTCGATAATGTCACCCGCTCAGGACTACAAAAGTTTCTAGAAACTACCAGTCGTTCCCCAGAAACCGTGGTTCACTACGAATTTATGCAGGATTTTCGGGTACACTTTAAACACGAAGACGGCTCGATGGAAATGGTTCCTTTTTTTGGCTTAAAGACTAATAAATTAAAAGATGTTTTTGCCCCTTCCTGTATGACTTGTTTTGATTATGTTAACTCCCTTGCTGATTTAGTTGTGGGCTATATGGGCGCACCTTTTGGCTGGCAATGGATTGTCGTTCGTAATGATACGGGCAAGGAAATGTTAGAGTTAGTTAAAGATCAATTAGATACCCAAGATGTTATGTCTAGTGGTGATAGAAAACAGGCGGTACAAAATAGCATTCCTGCCTATGATAAAGGTGTAACCTTGCCGATGTGGGCGGCAAAAATGATGGGAGTAGTAATTGAAAAAATCGGGCCTAAAGGGTTAGAATATGCTCGCTTTTCCATCGATTCTCACTTTACCCGTAATTACCTTTATGTTAAACGTAATTATCCTGAAAAATTAGCGGCTCATGTTCCTGAATATGCTAAAAAGATTGTGGAACAGTATAAATTGCCCGATTAATTAGGGTATGCTGAAAAAGTAGGGGACCAGCATTCGGATAGGAAATCTACGGTTTCAACCATAGGTTATCGTCCGAATGCTTCTGCTTCTTCGACAATCTCTTATCAGTTATCAGTTATCAGCTATCAGTTATCAGTGATTAATTCAATCATAGTCGATGATAGGTGATGCGTTACGACTAAATCTGGATGTTGTTAAATTTTCTCTTGACAAAGGCGACTTGACAGGATACTATATTCATAATGGAAAATCCTTGCGCCTACAGACCCTATTTTCAAGTCTCAATAATCGCCAATAAAAGCTTAGATAGCGATAATTTTTTTTAAGATTGAGAACCATGAACCATCAAAGAGAGTTTTATGTTGTCATTGAACGAGATGAGGATGGATATTATGTTGGGGAAGTTCCTCAACTTCGGGGTTGTTACAGTCAAGGGGAAACGATTGATGAATTGATGAAGAATATCAGGGAAGTGATTGAACTTTGCTTGGAAGATGACAATCCGGAAGATGTGTCGAAGTTTGTTGGAATTGAAAAGGTGTCTATCTGATGCCAAAATTACCGATATTAACCGGTGATGAAGTTATCAAAGCTTTAACGAGAATAGGGTTTCAATCTATCCGACAAAAAGGAAGTCATCTGCGCTTAAAACATGAAGATGGAAGAGTTGTCACCGTACCAGCTCATCGGGGGAAAACTGTTGGGAAAGGATTACTCCTAAAAATTTTACGCGATGCTGAACTGACGCAAGAAGAATTTATTCGTCTGCTGTAATTCCCATCTTGATTTAAGCTTCATGTCCCCGTTTTTCTGGATGTTGTTAAATTTTCTCTTGACAAAGGCGACTTGACATGATGCTATATATATAATGGAAAATCCGTGCGCCTACAGACCCTAGTTTTCAAGAATTTTCAAGGTCTAGTTTATTCGCCATAATGGGTTTTAGCACGATGAATATAGATTAACTTCTGTTCATCATCAGTCTAAACTTTGATTGGAATGATTGAATGAATACTATGATTGTGTTGTATGCTGACTTCATAAACCATTAATCAATGTCTCCCAACACTTCCTCAAGAGAATAGGTTTCATTTTCATTAATTTGCTGTAGAGATAGTTGTAAGCTTTCTCTTAAATCGGGAATAGAGAGTAATTCGATGGTTTCTTGTAAACTTTCATAGTTTTTTTGGGAAATCAAAATTACAGAGTCCTCCTGATTCTCAATGGCATAAATTTTGTTATCTTCCGTAACCGATTTAACGAGACTGGGTAAATCGGTTTGAGCATCGGCGATTTTAATTTTTTTGATCATAATTAATCCTTTTTTTGATGATGAAATAATAAAAATTATTGTAGGGATTTAACAATCTCTCCTAATCACAGTCCAGACAGCATCCTCCTATAATTATCCATCATTGTAGTCATCAGTGATTAATTCAATCACTGTCAATTACAATAACGTTTTTCTGGATGTTGTTAAATTTTCTCTTGACAAAGGCGACTTGACATGATACTATATTCATAATGGAAAATCCGTGCGCCTACAGACCCTCTTTTCCAAAGCATTCAAACTCTATCTTAATTCTACTTGCCAGAGTTGGGACAACATAGTTTTATATTCTCCATAATCGTTTGAGTATGGGGATGATTTTCCCCTAATCCTTCTCTGAAAATATTAATCGCTTCTAGATAGAGAGGTTCCGCTTCTGAGTACCTAACTTGGGAGTAGTACAAGTGTGCTAAATTGTTGAGGGAAGTTGCCACATGGGGATGATTGTCTCCTAGTAGTTGTTGTCTCAATTCTAATGTAACTCTATATTTTGAAATAAAATGAAAAATCCTTCTTGTGTAAAATGCTTATCGTGGGTAAGAATTTCATTTATATTCATTTGGCGCATTGTTTGCATGGATATACAATCTGTTAAGCTGTAATCTTTATCTGGACGATTTTGATATAAATCTAATCCTGATTGGAACGTCTGATGAGTTTGAGGTATAACTAAGATTTGGGGATTATTTTGTAAGCCTCTAATAACTTGTAAGGTTTTTCGTCTAACTGACATTCCATAAGCAGATAGATTGTTGAAAACTTCAATAAAGACTTCATCGGTTGTCACTATTGTTACCTGCTGGAGTTTCCTTGTCATTTCTATAGCTTTCTCATGCCAATCATTACGATTGTTAATGAGAGCAACCCAATAAAATGTGTCTGCAAAGATGGTTTTCATTGCTATGATACTATAAACTTTAGTTTCGGCTTTGCTTAGGATTTGGGAACTCCATAAAGATAATGATCATGTTGATTAGCAAGATCTATAGGCAACTTTTCTAAGTCGTCATTGTCTAATGGCATCTCTTCCAGAAGCTTTAATATTGCCTCCCCTACATTACTTTCAGATTTAGCATAACTAGCTTGTGCTGAAAGGAGGAAGTTCAAAGTTTCTTCTATTAAAGAATCTGGTGCTTGTTCAATCTCTTGTAATAGTCTCTCTTTAGTGTTCATGGTTTTATTCCTTGCTAATCAGTTATCAGTTATGGCTCTCTTGGATTTGGTGGGTAAAATGTATTCTAAGATACAGTCCTACTGGCGAGGGAATGGAAGGAACCACAAAGGCACAAAGGACACAAAGATCGATTATGTTGTAGGTTAAGCTTATCGCACAGAGTCTGGAAGATTCCTATAATAAGTCTAAGCTGTGATTTGAATGATTGAGTGAATACTATGATTGTGTTGTATTTGGCAAGTCTTTATCAATGATCAATTATAGCCTATCCCATAATCCCATAAATCACAGTTAAGACTGTTTTCAGGGATGAGGGGGTTTTGGTTTCAACATCTCCACCACCTCATCGGGAAACCGTTGTCTTAATTCTGCTTCGGGTAATTGGGATAACATCCTCAGATAATTCTGATAAACGGTTTGGGTATGGGGATGATTTTCCCCTAATCTTTCCCTGAAAATATTAATCGCTTCTAGATAGAGAGGTTCCGCTTCTGTGTACCTGCCTTGGGAACGGTACAATGCTGCTAAATTGTTGAGGGAAGTTGCCACATCGGGATGATTGTCTCCTAAGAGTCGTTTTCTCAAATCTAATGCTTCTAGATGGAGAGGTTCCGCTTCTGTGTACCTGCCTTGAGAATCGTACAATCCTGCTAAATTGTTGAGGGAAAGTGCCACATCGGGATGATTGTCTCCTAAAAGTCGTTTTCTCAAATCTAATGCTTCTAGATAGAGAGGTTCCGCTTCTGTGTACCTGCCTTGGGAATCGTACAATCCTGCTAAATTGTTGAGGCAAATTGCCACATGGGGATGATTGTCTCCTAATACTTGGGTAGCAATCTTAATCGCTTCTAGAAGGAGAGGTTCCGCTTCTGTGTACCTGCCTTGGGATTGGTACAAGTATGCTAAATTGTTGAGGGATTGTGCCACATCGGGATGATTGTCTCCTAAGAGTCGTTTTCTCAAATCTAATGCTTCTAGATAGAGAGGTTCTGCTTCTGTGTACCTGCCTTGGGAATCGTACAATCCTGCTAAATTGTTGAGGGAAGTTGCCACATCGGGATGATTGTCTCCTAAGAGTCGTTTTCTCAAATCTAATGCTTCTAGATAGAGAGGTTCCGCTTCTGTGTACCTGCCTTGGGAATCGTACAATAGTGCTAAATTGTTGA
>NZ_JADBUN010000074.1:0-6362 GCF_020245625.1 Microcystis sp. M049S2
AATCGGCACGGATAATACCCTATATCTGAATTGGCGAGATTCATCAGGTGGCTGGAGTGGTTGGGGAGCAAACTGGAATAATGCACCAAAACTAGCCAGCATTTTTGCGATAGAGACGACCGACAACTGCCCTCATGTATTCGGAATCGGCACGGATAATACCCTATATCTGAATTGGCGAGATTCATCAGGTGGCTGGAGTGGTTGGGGAGCAAACTGGAATAATGCACCAAAACTAGCCAACATTTTTGCGATAGAGACGACCGACAACTGCCCTCATGTATTCGGAATCGGCACGGATAATACCCTGTATCTGAATTGGCGAAATTCATCGGGTCAATGGAGCGGTTGGATAGCAAATTGGGGCGCGGGGAAAAAGCCCAGTCCAGTTACAAATGAATACATCGATAGAGTCAAGGAAGAAGTAAAAGATTATTTCAACCACCTTAGCGGAGAGGCTTATCTCCGGGTGCTGGATACACCTCATGTGTGGGGAATGCCATTTGGCAAAGCGATCATGCCGCAAGCACTAACCCGCCAGGCAGAATTTGAACGGGCAATCGTGGAGATCGTACAAAAAGCAAAATATCGCTGCGATATATCTTCTTTGAATAGTCCTGATCCAGACTGGGCAAGGGTCATCATGGGGGCTATGGATACAGCATTGACCAGGGTCATGGGCAGAAAGCAACCCACTCAATTCCGGTTTTTCTTTGGTCAAACACCAACTGTGCCGATTGGAGAGCCTACCAATTACGCCGATTTTAAAGCAGCTCTGATTCGGTTGTTCAGGGAACGATCACAATACTGGGAAATGATGCCCGAAATATGGTTTGGTCGCTTTTATAGATTGCAATCGGGCATCATATCTGCCATTCAGGCAAAAGTATTTGGCAGTGCCGTCATTGGAAGTGACGACACAAAGATGACCTGGAACCACACAAAAATAATCAGTGTAGATGGCACAGAAGCCCTCGTTGGGGGTCATAATCTGAACATGGACCTGTTTAGAAGTTATCCTCCAGTACATGATGTTTCCAACGTGGTACATGGAGAGGCAGCCTATGGCGCACAACTCTTCTTAAATCAAATGTGGGTGTGTGGGACAGATCTATTTACCAAAGAGTCCTTGAACACAGATAATTTGACTTGGGTAAATCGCGATAGTGAGGCGAATAAGCCAAATGATCCGCTTGTCCAACCGGATATAGCAGCCTATATGAAGACCAGGCAGGATGCATTGATTGCCATGCACGAATCTGGTGTTCAAACAGGAGTGGATGCACCTTACAATAACGGAGAACAACCCGTACCGGCAGAAATTCGCGACCAGGATTTACAAACGGTTTCGGATTTAGATCTCGAAGTGTTCCAGTATCGCGTTATCTATAATACCTATGAGGGATGGTCAGATTATAAACAGGCTACTCGCATGTTAACTCTGGGTAAATACTGGGATGGGCCGGAACAAACGACGGACTTCCAGAAGGCATCCGAGATCATGAAAGAATATTTGATCAAGAATGCGAAGCGAACCATCAAGATGTCGCAGATGGACATCGTTAGCGCATGGAAAAAGAACTGGTCGGATCATCATGTGTGTATTTGGTTATTGGAAGCACTACTGGCCAACCCGAACCTACAGGTTCAGATCGTGGTTTCACCATTGGATGCCGGGGCCGGAGCAGAAGGAGACCAATACTCCTTTGGATCGGGAGCATCGCGCACATTTGATCTGTTAAAATATTACATGACACACGATGTAGCCACTGATGCGCCATTGAATGATCCAGATGGTAAGCGTGCCAGCGCCCTGACAAGGTTACACGTAGCCCCGTTTTATTTCACAGACCAGGTGCCGGCAAGCGACACGATTGAGGGCGATACCTACAAATGGCCAAACCTCAGCAAGGAAGGATATACTGCCACCCTGAAGCAAAAGCCCCTTGCGGATCAACCGCCTTCTCATGGCGTAATTGGAAGTGCTGCATGGTCTGTGCTGAATGCAAGCGGTTATATCTATGACAAAGTACCATCAGCACCCGGAAATCATGCCAAGATCATGATCGTGGATGATGAGCTATATATTGTTGGGTCCGATAACCTTTATCCCGGTTTCCTTTCGGAGATCGATTATATGGTTGAAGGAGCCGATGCCGTGAATGAGCTGATCACTTCATACTGGAACCCGCTGTGGCAATACTCCGGTCCCCATGCCATTTCAGGAGCATCGGACACCGCGTCTGTTACAGTTGGTTATATCCAAGGCGGTAATACGAAAACCGTTATCTGGACGCTTAATCTCTCCATGTCCCTGCTGGAATTAAAACAGAAGATGAAAAATGAGCTTCCCGCAGATGGTCATGCGGACAATGCAGCCGATCTCAATGTGTGGGGCCCCAATGGTATGGCCATGACGCCTGATACCCAGATATTGCGAGACTTTGGACTGAAGAATGGTCAGCGCATCAATGTAGATTTTCCGGGAGCGGGAACTGCATTTGGCTGATCAAATCAGGACAAGTGCTGCTTGCAGATAGAAAAAGAACCACTCATGGAGTTCCTGTAATAAAAATACAAACTTGGATGAAATAAGCGAGCTGCGACAACACAATTTATCGTTACGAAATGAAATTCACATAACAATCGCATGCACTCGGACAGCAAAAAGCAGAGTGCGATCGCCGATCTTGTCGGGTGCGTTCCCTAATGTGGCTCCTACTGCTCCACTGATCGATTTTGGGGAACGCACCATGCCCATTGATTGAAGCTGTGGGTTTAAGTGTGGTGTGGGCTAATCTGGCTAACAGGCTTTTGGACGTGATATAAGGATAGTATGGGTGACGGTTTATCTGATGACGGAGAATGGATATGTGGAGGATGTTTTTCAGGCATTGCTTACCCCGCTAAAGGTTAAAGTGATCATGAAGCAATAGAATTACTCTAATGAAACTAGATCGTATTACGAGCAATCCAAACCGTATGAATGGGCAACCCTGCATCCGTAATCTTCGCCTTACGGTTCGTCGAGTGATTGAGCTACTGGCAACTTATCCCGATCGAGCAGAATTACATCAAGAGTTTCCGGAACTGGAGGATGAAGATATTCGACAAGCCCTAATTTTTGCATCTTCTTACTTGGATGATCGCATCATTGAACTTCCTAATCGCTATGAAGCTGTTGCTTGATCAGGGACTACCGCTTTCTGCGGCAACTTTATGCTGACAAGAATATTTCACGTACAAGGTTGGGTTGACGACTGTTACCCAACACCCTCAGAACCAAGATTAAATGCGGTAGGATAGGCATTGGATAGATTTTCTAGATTGCCGTGAGCGAAACCGTCTATATTGAAACCAGTATCTTAGGCTATCTTACTGCTCGACCCAGCAGAGATATTGTTGTGGCCGCAAATATTGAGGTGACGAAGGAGTGGTGGAATACACGTCGCGGCGATTTTCAACTTTACTCATCCCAAGCGGTCGTGAAAGAAACCTCACAAGGTGATGTTGTGATCGCATCTCAACGACTAGAAATCCCTGCTAATCTATCTTTACTCGACTTGAACCAAGCTGTGCTAGATTTAGCAGAGCAATTTTTGGAACGCAGCAACCTTCCCGCAAAAGCTGATATTGATGCTGTTCATATCGCCGCCGCAACCGTTCACGGCATGGATTACCTGCTCACCTGGAATTGCAAGCACATCGCCAATGCTCAAATTCAGGGAAAGTTGGCAGAGATCAGCCTTGATTTTGGCTACGAGTTGCCAATTCTTTGTACACCCTATGAACTTCTCGGAGGTTGATTATGTTTCAGGATGAGATTGTGGAAGAGATCCACAAAATTCGTGAAGAGTACTCTCGGTCATTCAATCATGACTTGAAAGCCATCTTTGCTGATTTGCAAAAGCAACAAGCTGAAAGTGGCAGAGAAGTTGTAACCTTATCTCGAAAACACGGTCTAACTTAGCCGTTATACTGAATCGGTTTTTAATAGCATGATTAACTCCCAATCCAACCCGAAAAACCCGCTCCCTTCTCCCCACTGCTGTAACAAAAAACAACTATCCCCCGATAGCGATCGCTAAAGGTCGAATAATTGTAAATTTTTGTCAATGGGTGCGGTCAGATCGAAGAATCATCGCTAGAATGAGCCTAATTGTCAGGAATTTAGTTAAACAAGGTTTTTGGCAATATGCTAATCTGGCTAACAGGCTTTTGGGGTTGATATAGGGAAAACTTCTGGCGATTGCGCCTAAATGGAGTGATATACAGAAGGTTGACCCATATCGTTACTTTCAAGAGTGTTATACGGAAAGTTTCTGTATAATCTCTAGTTATAAATCACCATGAACCAGCAACTCATCAAAAAACTTGCAGATCAGCTTAAGAGTTCCGCTGAGGGCGCCTTACCGCCAGGTAAGGAATCTGAATTTCTCGGCTTTCAAATCCACGATCGTGTTGCTTACAGATTAACGAATGAAGCTGCCAGAACTTTTAACGAGGTAGTATCAAAGCTTCTTAATCAAAAGCATTTTTCAAAAAAGTTCTCATCTAAATACATCGAAAAGAAGCTAAAAACTGTCTTTGCGGAATTACTCTCTAATCCAAATTGTGATCTTGAAAAGAAAATTAGCGATCTAGGAGACGAACTATCTAGCTTTGATCAGAACAACATTGTTTTTCTTAAAATCGAAGGAATAGTGTTGTCTGCTTGCTTAACTATAGGAAAGGTTCGCTTTGTCCCGGGCGACGAATTCCTGATACAAGATATCAACGATAAATTCAGCGCAATCATTAAAACATCAAAAAATGATGAAGAATCCATGAAAAGATTCAAGGAACTAATCGAACAAGGAAGTAGAAGCGAATTTCAAGGTGGATGTGTTGGTGTTGTTGAAGTAAATGCCGAACCAGTTAGAGCTTTCGAATACGCTAAAGAAGAAGTCCGTAGAGCAATCGACCTTCTTAGATTCTCAACGAAGGCAATTTATCCTTTACCTGAGGACATTCGCATCGGTCTAAAAGGAGATCACCCAAAAACCCAAAGGCAAGGATTTATCGTCTCAGAAACCGGCTTTAACACGCTGGGTGACTCTGTTGGCTCTGTTCGGTCATTTGAGATTAACGAAGATGCAATTCGAAGAATGGATGAAATTGGCGTTTTTCTGGTCTCAGATGCCTTATCGAAAACACAAACTAATAATCTGGAAGAGGCTTTGATTAGAGCCATTCATTGGTTTTCTGTTGCAATTACACAGAATGAATCTAGCAATTCATTTCTATTTCTAATAGTTGCATTGGAGTCACTATTCAAAGCAGAAAGAGGTAATTCAATCGCAGGTACTATAGCCGAATCTGTGGCTTTTATTATGGCCGACAATCTCGAAGGAAGAAAGCAATTAATATCAATTGTTCGGGATTACTATGGAAAAAGAAGTGGTGTCGCCCATGGAGGCAATAAGTCTATATCTGATTCAGAGCTATTCACCCTCATCAATATAGTACGTACTACACTTATGGTTGTCATTGAAAAGCTAAAAGAGTTCAGCTCTCAAAAAGAATTAATGGGTTGGATTGAGGAGATGAAACTAAAGTGATTTATAACAAGGCGCTGCACTCGGACAAAATAAAGCTGCGCTCGTTCCTCGCTACGCTTTATTTTGCCGGTGAGCTTGGGCGTTAGGCATAGCGAATAAATCCTCATTATAAACGTGCGAGGTTTAGTGCGATCGCCGATCTTGTAGGGTGCGTTCCCTAATGCAAGTCCCACTGCTCCAGCGATCGATTTTGGGGAACGCACCATGCCCATTGATTGAAGCTGTGGGTTAAAGTGCGATGCCGCTCTTGTGGGCTCAGTTGGGGAATGTTAGCGAAGATTCCCCATGTTTGGGTTAAAATAGAGGGCAAAAGTTGCCACAGGGTCAAGCCAATGACAGTTCGTCAACCCCGCTACAGCAAAGAAGAATTCGCTCGACGTGGTAATGAGATTTATGAATCTCAGGTATGTTCTCAAGTGGAGGAGGGAAATCAGGGGAGAATTGTG
Source organism: Microcystis sp. M049S2 (assembly GCF_020245625.1). NCBI lineage: Bacteria > Bacillati > Cyanobacteriota > Cyanophyceae > Chroococcales > Microcystaceae > Microcystis > Microcystis sp. M049S2. The sequence continues at coordinate 6,047 of NZ_JADBUN010000074.1, forward strand.
GCGATCGACATCGAAACTGGGGCGTTTGAGCTTGCCGACGATACGATTACTGCTACCGATCATCTCTATGAGCGTGTCCCTGATGCTCAACCTTGGGTGATTCGTATTGGACATAGAGCCGTCTTCCGTTTTGGCAGTCGCAGCCAGAGAAAGCCCGTATGATGTGTGGGGATGGGTCTTTTGTATGGCTTTAAACTTCAGATTGAGGCAGTGGAAGGTGGGCGCGTTACGATCGAAGCTTTATGACTCAGCCAAAGTTATCGGTGAAGACGGTCTAACTTTACCGTTATACTGAATCGGTTTTTAATAGCATGAT
>NZ_JADBUN010000075.1:0-9852 GCF_020245625.1 Microcystis sp. M049S2
AAATCCAACATCTACCATTGGGTTAGAAGTCAGTTATCAGTTATCAGTTATCAGTTATCAGTTATCAGTTATCAGTTATCAGTTATCAGTTATCAGTTATCAGTTATCAGTTATCAGTTATCAGTTATCAGTTATCAGTTATCAGTTATCAGTTCACTGAGAAAACTCCCCACACCCCACACCCTACACCCCACACCCTACACCCCACACCCCACTTCTTATGAGAGATTCCATGTCGGGCCATCTAAGAGTACAACAACACTGCCTCAATCAAGTTAAATTAGCAGTGAGAAAGCAGGGCTTTAGCAGTCAACGCTCCTTAGCCAAAGAAGCTGAATTTAGTCTGGCTACTGTCAGCAACTTCCTGACTGGTAAACCGGTAGAACAAGCCACTTTTGAACAAATTTGTCGTCGATTATGCCTGGACTGGCAAGAAATCGCCGCCCTGAATTTTCAGCTAAAAACACCCCCTGAAGACAAAATTCCGGTTAATTCGGCAGCCAAGAGCGAAAAATTGGACACATTACCCCCCTATCCCAATGGGGCAGTTCCCCTTGGTTCCCCATTTTATTTAGAACGTCTTCCCCTCGAAGAACAGATAAGGCAGGAAATCAAGAAACCGGGGGCTTTAGTGCGGATAAAGGCTCCCAAAGAAATGGGCAAAACTTCCCTACTTTTGAGAATGCTCGATTTTGCCAAACAGCAAGGCTACCGCACGGTGAGTTTGAACTTAGAACAGGTGGACCAGACGATTTTGGCTGATTTAAACCAATTTTTGCGCTGGTTGTGTGCCAATGTCGCTCGTCAACTACAGTTAAAACCCCAATTAGATGAGTATTGGGATGAGGATTTAGGCAGCAAGATTAGCTGTACCGCCTATATCCAGGACTATATCCTTGAATCAATTACTGCCCCCATTGTCCTCGCTCTCGATGAACTTAATCAGATTTTTGAACATCCCCAAGTGGCCAAGGATTTTTTACCGCTGCTGCGTTCTTGGTACGAAGAAGCCAAAACCCTACCTATTTGGCAAAAACTCCGTCTTATCGTCGTCCATTCCACAGAAATTTATGTTCCCCTGCAGCTCAATCAATCCCCCTTTAACGTGGGATTCCCCGCACAGCTAAGTCATTTTAGTCTGGAGGAGGTATTAAAATTAGCCCAACGTTATCAACTCACTTGGGAAAATCAGGAAAAAGTCCAACAACTGATGGAGTTAGTGGGAGGACACCCAGCTTTGGTGCAAACCGCCCTCTACTATCTCAGTCGGGAGGAAATAACCATGACGCAAATATTAACCAGTGCCACCTCCGTCACGGGGATCTATGCCCATCACCTGCGGCGCCATTGGGCAGTATTAGAACAACAGCCTGAACTAGCAAAAGCCCTCGATCGGGTGATGAGCGCCGTGGAACCCTTACAATTAGACCCAATTCTCGCTTACAAACTCAGCAGTATGGGACTACTCAAACAATCAGGAGATAAAGTGGTACCAGGCTATGAATTGTATCGACGCTATTTTTTAGAGGTGAAATCCTCTATCAGTTATCAGTAAACAGTAATCAGTTATCAGTGAGGGTGTAGGGTGTAGGGTGTGGGGTGTAGGGTGTGGGGGGAATAAATAAAATAATCTCCTGACGACCGGCTCCTATCTCCTGACTCCTATCTCCTGACTCCTGACGACCGGCTACTAACCCCACCAACAAACTTTTTGCCGCAAACCCTACTTATGAATATGTCAATCAAAGATACTGTCCAAAATACTGTCAACGTTAGTAATTTTAGTCGCTCGCAACTCGGTCGGCCGGATGAGAACAATTTATATAAGGCAGTCGCCACAATTACTGAGGGACATTGGCCGGAAAATCTGTCGGGATACGTTTTTATCGTCTGTCCTTTTCATAGAAAAAATGACCGTCATTTGTTCTCTGGCGAAGGTGTAATTATTAGATGGGACTTGCAAGGTAAAAATAATCAAGTTAACGTTTACAGTAAAAAACTGAAAACTTGGGATAGTTTTTGGCGAAAAGTTTTACCGATATTTAATATTAGTCAAGCCACTTTTCCTGCCGTGGTCAGCATTTTGGGTTGTTCAGAAATAGCGAATACTGCTATGGTTAAACTAGAAAAAGTTGCCGAAGAGCAACAACTAGAAGAAACCCGATTAATTCTCACTGCCGATGCGGGACGTTACTGGGAAGTGGATCCGGTTTCCCTGGATACTATCACTCCGATTGGTTATTTTGACCAACATATTGTTTCCGTGCCTTTGTCTATTTTCCCAGTCCTAGAAAATACCGCTCATCCCTTCTACGACAAAAAAACCAAAGAATTTATCACCTGTGAATTAAAGCTAAAACTTGTATCGGGAGGTATGTTAAAAGATTTAGATAAATCGGTGTATATTGTTCTTTGGGATCAACAAAAACAACTTAAACCCTGGAAACTACAGGGAGCTATCCTCGATGGTAGTCCCCATTCGGTCATCGTCACCGAAGATTATATCATGATTCCCGATATGCCCTTTCAGATGGGAGTAGCCAAACTATTAGGTATCAGAATTAAGCCTGAAGAAACCTATCCGAAAACTCAAATTTATCTGGTTAAACGTCAAGATCTCAAGGAAGAAGAAACCACCGTTCCCTCGCGATTAATTACCTTCAATGGCGACAGTTATCACTTCCTTTGTAGTTACTATAGTACCAACGGTCAAATTCAGATTGTGGCCATCCAAAATGCCACTATTAGTTTAACCGAAGCGATCGAAAAAGACGATATCCAACATTTTACCGGTCAGAGTTATCCCCCCGAATACCACGGCATCCCCTGGATGTTTTCCTTTGACCCCGGAGTGCTGCGCAAAGTGGTTATCGAAGATGCCAGGGTGATGAGCGAACAGGCTTTCGTCCATCCGGGGTGGTTCTCTACCACTCTCTACACCGCCGACCCGCGGGAATTGGAACAGGGATACAGCGCCATTTATCAGGTTTATGCTGGTTATGTGCGCGAATTAATCTGTCGTCGTCAGTATATGGATTGTCGCGACCAAAGTAATCGCATCCTCAGCGATGCCGAACTTCCCTGTCATGACTTGCCCTCGGTATTAGCCAAGGTTCCCTTCGATAAGGATTGGAATCAGTTAACTGAACAGATTAGCCAAGAACAAAAAGCCAGTGATACTCATGTATCACATTTAGGTCGGGGACCACTGGATTTTTATGTTTGTCCCGATGGCTATATTTTAGATAGCATTCAGTTTATTCCCCAAGAACAGGGCTATCTATTTACGACGGTTTTAACCCCGACCAGAGTATTAGAAGCTTGGTTATTTAACCCTGACAATCTCAAGGACGGACCGATTGCTAAACTGAGTTTGCCGGAAGATGTTCACTTTGGTTTTACCTTGCATTCCGAGTATTTCGAGCAAGTGTTGCCTTCTCCCCGTCCTTCCGTCTCACAGGTAAATCGAGTCCTGTCAGCCTTGCGGAGTCTTGTTTTAGTTCCCGTAGAATTTTTCTTGGGGAGACCCGCAGCCATTTACAATCGCCAAGTAAAAAAATGATTGTTCTCAACGGATACGACATTCTTGCCCAAATCTACGAAAGTGTTAACTCGGAAGTCTATCGGGCGGTTCGCACCGCCGATAATCAACCCGTTATGCTCAAAATCCTCAAGCAAGAATATCCCACCACCCAAGAACTAACCCACTACAAACAGGAGTATAAAACCATCTGCGGTCTGAACTTCGAGGGGGCGATTAAAGCCTATGGTTTAGAAACCTACCGCAGAACTCCCGTGATTATTTTGGAAGATTTCGGGGGTGTATCCTTAAAAAAATGGCTAGGGGGCAAACCTCTGGCCTTAAGGGACTTTTTAAGCCTTGCACTCCGAATAGTGGCTAATTTAGAGAAAATTCACAACGCCAAGGTTATTCACAAAGATATTAATCCTGCCAATATAGTTCTTAACCCCGAAACCGGACAGATTAAAATCATCGATTTTGGCATTGCCAGCGTCCTGCAGCGGGAAAATCCGGGGCTAAAAAATCCCAACGTCCTGGAGGGGACTTTAGCCTATATTTCTCCCGAACAAACCGGACGGATGAATCGCAGTCTCGATTACCGCACGGATTTTTATTCCTTGGGCGTTAGCTTCTACGAACTTCTCACCGGACAATTACCTTTTCGGGCTAACGATGCTTTGGAATTAGTTCACTGTCATCTGGCTAAACAACCTTTGGAGATTAATAGTCTCGTCAGGGAGAAAATTCCCCCAGTGGTGGAAGCAATCATCAGGAAACTGATGGCTAAAACCCCCGAGGAACGATACCAAAGTGCCTACGGTATTCGAGCAGATTTAGAAGAATGTTTAAGACAACTAGAAACAACGGGTAAAATTGAGGATTTTGTCATCGCTAGGCAAGATCTAGCCAATCAGTTCCAAATTCCCCAAAAACTCTACGGTAGGGAGATAGAAATCGCCACTCTCCTCACTGCTTTTCAACGGGTAGCCACCGCGGATAAAAACTCCTCTCGCACCGAACTGATGCTAGTTACCGGTTATTCTGGCATGGGTAAAACCACCCTAGTTAAGGAAATTTATCAGCCAATTACTGAAAAACGCGGCTTTTTTATCTCTGGTAAATTTGACCAATTTCAGCGCGATATTCCCTATGCTGCCGTGATTAGTGCTTTGACTCATCTCGTCAAGCAACTTTTGGGGGAAAGTCAGCCACAACTGCAACTATGGCGACAAAAACTCTTAAAGTCTTTGGGGGCGAATGCACGGGTTATTATTGATGTGATTCCCGAACTGGAATTAATTATCGGTTCACAACCAGAGGTGTTACAATTAGGAGCGATCGCTACTCAAAATCGCTTTAATTTAGTCTTTAAAAATTTTATTCGCGTCTTTTGTTCCCCAGAACATCCCCTGGTCATCTTTCTCGATGATTTGCAATGGGCAGACTTGGCTAGTCTCCAGTTAATAGAATTAATTATGCTCGATGGCGATATGGACTATTTATTTTTAATTGGTTCCTATCGCAGTAACGAAATTAATTCCACCCATCCCCTAAGTGCTACTCTCGATAAATTAGAGCAGGGGGGCATAATTATCAATCAAGTTATTTTAAAACCTCTGGGTCTTGAACAGGTAAATCGGTTAATTGCTGACACCTTAAATCATTCCCTTGATTATGTGCAATCTTTGTCCGCTTTAGTCTGGCAAAAAACCCACGGGAATCCTTTTTTTGTCAATGAATTTCTCAAAACTATCTACTGGGAAAATTTGCTATTTTTCCAACCAGGGCAGCAAAAAACCACTAAAAACGATAATAATAGGGGTTATTGGCAATGGCATCTAGGCCAAATTCAAAGGATTGGTAGTACCGATAATCTGATTCAATTTATGATGGGCAAAATGCAGAAATTGCCCCCCGAAACCCAGGAAATTTTAAGTTTAGCAGCTTGTCTTGGGGCAGAGTTTAATTTATATAGTCTGGCAGTAATCTCTGAAAAATCACCTCCAGAACTTTTACCAATTTTAACTTCTAGTAGCGAAGCTGGTTTAATTATTCCCCTCTCAGAATTGGATGAACAATTACTGATTCAAGAATATAAATTTGCTCATGATCGCATTCAACAAGGAGCTTACGCTCTCATCGAAGACAGCAAAAAATCTTTAATTCATTTGAAAATTGGTCGCCTACTTTGGCAGCATACTGCCGCCAATGAATTATCGGAAAAAATTTTTAAAATAGTCGATCATCTCAATCTTGGTTATCAACTAATTAGCGAGGAAAAAGAACGAGAGTCAGTGGCTAACTTGAATTTACTAGCAGCCCAAAAGGCAAAAGCAGCTAATGCCAAAACTGGAGCCTTAAAATATATTAAAATCGCTCAAAAACTTCTCAAAAAATCAAGCTGGAAAAATAACTATCAACTGACTTTAGATATTTATTCTGAAGCCACAGAAATCGCCTATTTAAGTGGGGATTTTGAGCAGACGCAACGCTGGGCTAATCTCGTATTAAAACAGGCAAAAACAACCCTAGATAAGGTGAAAGTTTATGAAGTCATCATCGAAGCTTATCAAGCCCAAAATCACGAACTAAAAGCGGTAGAAATTGGTTTATCCGTCCTCAAAAGCCTAGATTTCGAGATTCTTGAATCCTTAAAATCATCAGATATTAAGGAAGAACTCAATAAAACTAGGCAAAAATTAGCGGGTCAAAATATCGAAAATTTAAGTAATTTACCGCCGATAAATGAGGAAGAAAAATTAGCAATCATGAAGATAGCGAGTGCCATATTTCCTCCTGTTTATATTGCCGCACCTCATCTCTTACCCATCCTAGTATCAAAACAGGTTAACTTATCAATTGAATACGGCAATAGTTATCTAGCGGCTTTTACTTATGTCAATTATGGCTTAATTCTTTGTGGTCTTTTAGAAGATTGGGAAACGGGTTATCAATTTGGACGATTAGCTTTAAACATTGCTGATAAATTTCATGCCAAAGCCCTGATGCCGAAAATAATTGCCGTCTTTTCCGCCACTATTAGTATCTGGAAAGAACCGATTAAAAATTCCCTGTCCTTGTTAAAATCTTCCTATCAAACCAGTTTAGAAATGGGCGATCTCTACTACGGAACAACCTGCGCCTATCTTTACTGTTTTCATTCCGCCTTTATCGGACAGGAATTAACCGAATTAGCCGGAGAAATAGCTAACTATGATCTGGCTTTTGTTAAGCTCAAACAAGAAAACACCCGCAACTATCTAAAAATCTACGGTCAAACAGTTTTAAATCTGCTGGGGCGCTCGGAAAATTCCAGCCGTTTAGAAGGAAAATACTATCAAGAAACTGTTATGTTACCGTACCATCTAGAGGCTAATGATCTCTATGGTCTCTGTGCTTTATTTGTTAATAAATTATACCTTTGTTATCTATTTGGACAGTACGAAACAGCCATTGAAAATGCTAACCAAGCCCAAAATTATCTAGGGGGAGCCACCGCTACTTTCTTGATTTCTCTGCATAATTTCTATGATTCCCTCGCTCATTTAGCTATTTATAATCATCTGGACAATGACCAAAAACAGCAAGTATTAGAACGAGTGAAGAATAATCAGAAAAAGCAACAGGAATGGGCCAATCAAGCCCCCTCTAACTATCTCCATAAATTTTACTTAGTGCAAGCGGAAAAAGACCGGGTGCAGCAATCCTATCTAGAAGCCATAGAAAACTACGATCTAGCCATCGCTAAAGCCAAGGAAAATGAATACATTAATGAAGAGGCACTGGCTAACGAACTAGCGGCGAAATTCTATCTCGATTGGGGTAAAGTAAAAATTGCCAAAACCTACATCAATGAAGCTGCTTATCTCTATTCTATTTGGGGAGCAACAGCTAAAGTCAAAGATATAGAAAGCCGCTATTCTCAGTTAATGGTCAATAATTATGGTTCCAATTCCCCGACCGAAACTAGGAGAACTACCACCAGAAAAAATTCAGTTAGTCATTCGGGAGAACTGTTAGATTTAGCCACGATTATGAAAGCATCCCAAGCCATTTCTAGCGAGATAGTTTTAGATCAATTACTCGCCACCCTGATGAAAATTCTCATCGAAAATGCGGGGGCGCAGCTGGGCTATCTTATCCTAGAAAGCGGCGGACAACTACTGATTGAAGCCTCCGGTTCAGTGCAGGAAGATAGGGTGACAGTCTTTAAATCTCATGCCATCGAAGAACATCTTCCCGTCTCAATTATTTACTATGTAGCCCGGAGCGGTCAAACCGTTCTGAATAACGATGCTGCCCATGAGGGCGATTTTAGCAACGATCCCTATATTAAAACCCATCAAACCAAATCCCTGCTCTGTTCGCCCCTCCTCGACCAAGGACAACTGCGGGGAATTGTCTATCTAGAAAATAATCTCACCGTCGGGGCTTTTACCCAAGAAAGATTGGAAGTGCTGCAACTGCTCTCCAGCCAAGCGGCGATCGCAATTACTAACGCCAAACTCTACGCCGAAATCAAAGCCAAACAGAGACAACTAGCGCAATTTTTAGAAGCGATGCCGGTGGGGGTATTCGTCCTCGATGCTGGCAGTCAACCCTATTATGCCAATCAAACCGCCCAAGAGATTTTGGGAAAAGGGATAGTTAATATCACCACGGCTAATCAGTTGGGGGAAACCTATCAGTTATATCAAGCTGGAACCGATCGATTGTATCCCACCGAAGACCAGCCGATTGTCCGAGCTTTAAGGGGGGAAAAAAACACGATGGATGATATAGAAGTTCACCAAGGAGAGAAGATTATCCCCCTAGAAGTGTATGCCACGCCTGTTTTTGACGAAAAAGGAGAAATTATCTATGCGATCACCGCTTTTACCGATATTAGCGAACGAAAACAGGCAGAAGCGGAACGGATTCGCTTTACCGAAGAATTAGCCGAGTATAGCCGCACCCTAGAACAGAAAGTGCAGGAGCGCACCCTGGAACTCAGCCAAACCCTAGAAATTCTCAAAGCCACCCAAGCAGAATTACTGTTTGAAAATGAACTGCTCAGAAGCACCGAAGAATCTAGCACCTTTGACTACCAAGTGGGGGGCAGTTTACCCATGGATGCCCCCACCTACGTGGTTCGCGCCGCCGACCGTTATCTCTATAAAGCCCTCAAACGCGGCGATTTTTGCTATGTTCTCAATCCCCGTCAAATGGGTAAGTCTAGTTTAATGGTACGCATGATCGATCACCTCCAACACGAGGGCATCTGTTGCGCTCCTATTGATTTAACCCGCATCGGCAGCGAAAATGTCACTTCTGACCAATGGTACAAGGGGATAGCCTTCGAGTTAGGGCGACGTTTTGGCCTGCTCAAAAGGGTTAATCTTAAAGCTTGGTGGCAAGAACGGGAAGATGTCTCGGCAGTGCAGCGCTTGGGCGAATTTATCGAAGAGGTGTTATTGCTGGAAGTGGGGATACTGGACGGTTCTCCCCCGAAACCAATCGTGATTTTTATCGATGAAATCGATAGCGTTTTGGGCTTAAATTTTGCGGTTAATGACTTTTTTGCCCTGATTCGTTCCTGCTATAACCAGCGCGGTTTTAACCCGCTCTATCGGCGTTTGACCTTCGCTTTCTTTGGTGTTGTCACCCCCTCCGATTTAATTACTGACCACCAAATCACCCCTTTTAATATCGGTCATTCGATTCAATTGGAGGGTTTTAAGGAACACGAAGCCCAGCCTTTACTGCGCGGATTGGCCGAGAAAGTTAGTAACCCGCAAACTGTCTTAAAAGAAGTCTTTGCCTGGACAAACGGTCAACCTTTTCTGACCCAAAAACTCTGTCAGTTAATTCGCACCGCCACCTCGCCGATTCCCCCCAATGGTGAGGCCCCCTGGATTGAGGACTTAGTACAGAAGAAGATCATTGACAATTGGGAGGCTCAGGATGAACCGGAACATCTGCGGACTATTCGAGATCGACTTCTCAACAGTCATCGCTCCCAGTTGCTCCTGAGACTCTATGAACGGATTTTAAGGGAAAAAGAGGTGATTGCCGAGGATAGCCCCCCAGAAAAAGAGTTACTTTTATCGGGGTTGGTGATCAAAGACCAGGGCCGGCTGCGGGTCCATAATCCCATTTATCAGTCAATCTTTAACCTCCATTGGCTGGCCCTGGCAAAATCAACCTAATAAGTAGGGCTTGCTGAATAAATCTAAAAACCTTGTTGGATAAGGCTTTTAGACTTTTTTGACCTCAAAAAGTGCCGACCATTGGAGGGATCAGGGGTAAAATTCAGGTACTTTTTCCCTGAAAATTAGGTAACTGACTAC
>NZ_JADBUN010000076.1:0-8390 GCF_020245625.1 Microcystis sp. M049S2
CACATCTTTCTTAACATTTCAAACCTTTGTCGCACATGGCTTTCAAGACTCGGTTAACAATCTGTAATATTCCTTGTTGACACCCTTACTGACAAAGAAAAAACTGAAATCAAGTCAGGATAAGGGTTGGAGTGCTTACTGAAAAAATTGTTAAGAAAGATCCCTATAAGGGATAGCTTAATAAGGGGGGCATCTGACAACTTTTAACGCCTACCTACTTAGATAGTCAAGAGCTTGGCCGGTCGTCAAGACCAAATTAGGTTATAAGCTCAGACGCATCTTAACCGCCTATCCTTAGATTAGCTGAATCTCCCCCAATCCTTTTACTAAGTACCTAAGCAAAATTAATTACACATATCTAACCCCCCCTTTGCCTATTGCCTATTGCCTCTCCTAACCAAGAAGTTAATTTTTTTCTAGTGCTTAATCATATTCTTTTGCCGCTTGTACTAAGGATAAAAGTTGTCCAGTTTGATCGGTTCCCGATACTCCTAAATCACTGTGACAGAGTATAACTTTTTCGCTTACCCTTGCTAATAAATCCCTTAAAACTCTCTGTAAACGGGACTGATTTTCCTCTAATTCTGCTTCCGTTGTCCAGCGTTGATAGGGACTTTTTCGCCAAAAAATTGGCGCAGCAAAAAGAGTGGCAGCACCTCCTTGTTCCCAGAGTGGGGAGGAACAATCTAGCCAAAAATGCCAACGATGACTAGAACGAAAAGAACGATATTGAAAGATATTGCCTAGGGTAACTGCTGAGGAAGATTTAATAAATTGTCGCACAGGATAGGGATTAGCAGTAATTGTACCACGGCGCAAAAGTTGGATAAACTGACTAATAGTTTCGCTGGGACTTTGGAAAGATGGTTCACTCTCACGCAAACGGCGATCGATCTCCCAAAAATGTTGGGCAGTTTCCATTAATTCTCGCAAAGCTGCCAAGTGATCGAAGGGCAAATTTTCCCCATCGTTTAATAATTGTTCGATCGCTTGATTTAAGACAAAAATCGGGAAAAGTTTGGCTTCCTGCTGCCGTTTTTTCATCCCTTCGATCCAGTGACAAATTCTTTCGTAGGCAGTACAAGCTTTTTGTCCTAAGCGATCCCAACGGGGAAAAGTTTCGATCGCTAATAAACGGGGATTTTCCAGATCCACTTGATAACAATGATCGGCAATTAATCCAGCGCGAACCGGATCGATATCGGGAATTAAATTTTCTTCTTCATCCCAGCGATAACGGCTAAAAATCACCAGCATTTCCGCTATGGCCTCTTGGGGGGCTAAACGCCCCAAATTTTCATAAACAAGGGCGAGAAGGGTCAATAATGCCCGAATCAGAGGACAACTGATCAGGGGTCGTTGTTCGTTCAGGGGTTGAACGGCTATCCCGGCACCGGTTAAAATTTCCATCAGGCTATAACGGGCGATTTCGTCTAAACCGGGAGCAATAACGGCGATTTCTTCGGGTTTTACTGATCCTTGCTTGACTGCTTGAATAATAGCTGTGGCTGTCTTCCGTAACAATTCAGCGCGAGAGGTGGTTTGCAGGGAGATGAATTGATCGGGAAGATTGCCAAGATAGTCACCGTCGCTGATTAAGGAGAGAATCGTCTCGCTAAACTGAGCAGCTAACCCCTCAGTGGTGGATAATGGCATAATTTGACAGCGTTTCTCTAATTCGTGCAGATAATCGGGATCGGCAGTTAATCCTAAGCGAATTTTTCCCTGGGGATTGTAGGTAAAAACGCTAAAACAATCGTGATCGAGGAAAAAACTGAGTAAATCCTTGGCAATAGCCGGATAATCGTCCACATCGTCCGCAAAAACTCCCCGGAAGCGTTTTAATAGTTGCTGTTGATAACGAATATCAGGAAATAAATAGCGCCAATAGAGTTCGTAGATGATACCATAACTTAATAAACCACGTTCTAGAGACCAATCACGCCATTGAATGATTAATTCTCCCACTTTTTCTGGTATTTCCTGCTCATTAATCGCTAAAACTCGTTTTAAATCTGTTTCTGATAATCCTTCGGCTAATCTTTCGGGTATCTTTTCTGCGGGAACACCACTAGCGCCAGCTAATTGTAACAAGTCGAGAACTTGACGCACGAAACGATATTCATTTATGCTAGTAAGCTGGAAGAATTCGGCGATTGCTGGTTGCCAGAGACGGGTGGCGAGTTCCTGCTCCGTTTCTGGGCGTAATCGGCGGGGAAATTGCGCTTTTAGCCCCAAAAACTCGAAAATTAACGGCCAAAACAGAATGACTTCATCGGTGAGAAAACCTAAAGGGGTTTTGCAGAGAATCGGATAGCTACCCCTAACAGCAATGGCTAATCGATCGGCTAATTCCCGTTTATTATCATCGTTGGCAGCGAAAACTAAGATCGATCGAGGAAGGGGGGATGATTTTGAGTGATCGCGAGACACCCAGCGCTGGAATTCGCCGACTAAAGCGGTGGTTTTTCCCGATCGCGTGCCACCTTCGATCCAAATTGGTATGATTGACATCGTTTTTTCTCGATTGTATTTGTTAAGATAACTGATCGGTACTCTAGCTTTTCTCCCTTGTGGAAGTAATTGTTTCCTATGAATCTTAATCGGATTTTGCAAGGTGTTAATCAATGGTTATTACAAACTCCTGAACGTTCTTTAGATGAGGCTTATCACGCAGCTTTGAAGATTAAGGAGATAGAAGACAAGCATTTTCAAGGACGAAAAGTGGCGAATGAATTCTCAAATTATGGCAGCAGCACTAATTCCTATTTTATCGCAGAAGTTAAAGGTTATCTGCAAAAAATTAAAGTCAGACTGACGGAGTTTAAAGCTAGTCGCTCGATCGTTAATACCTTCGGACCAAATCAACCGACAATTAATAATGGGGTGATTACTGTCACCACAGATGTTTGTCTGAAAAAACTTCAGTTTATCGATAGTATTATCGGGAAATATCAAGATAACTATTGGCAAGAAGAGCTGCAAGATGTTCCCAAAAGTCTCCAGAACAGAAATTTTGAGCAGGAAACAGCGAAAAACAAGACTTCTAGAAATCGCTCTTTTTTAGCAGCGGGTAGTATTGAAGATGAGGAAATAATCAAAAGCAATAAATCCCAAAAAGCTACGGAAAAACCAGGGGTTTTACCCCGTTCTTTTGTCAATACTTTTAATCGCATTAAACAGGAAATTGATCCCCAAGCGGAGGAATCGGAGGAGGCAGTTTTAAAGAAATTTCGCAATTCTCGTTATAAAACAGCCATTTCCCTCAAGTTTATTTTACTGTTAATTATTGTTCCTTTATTAACCCAGCAATTAACCAAAACTTTCCTGATTACCCCCTTGGTTAATAAATATTTTCAACAACAGGAACAGTTTATTTTTATCAATCAGGATTTAGAAGAAGAAGCTTTTTCGGAATTGAGAAGATTTGAGGAAGCTTTACATTTTCGAGGTATGATTGGTTTAGCACCCAAATTATCTAACGAAGAAATCGAGGGAGAAATTACTAAAAAAGCAGCGGTACTAAGTGAAGAATTTCGCCAACGAGGTTTAAATGCGATCGCTAATATTTTCGCCGATATTTGTTCCCTGATTGCCTTTGGTTTTGTTATCGCTTTTAGTCGTCGGGAAATCGAGATTGTCAAGTCTTTTCTGGATGGCATTCTCTATAATCTTAGCGATTCAGCTAAAGCTTTTTTAATTATTCTCTTTACCGATATATTTGTCGGTTTCCACTCTCCCCACGGTTGGGAAGTTATCCTAGAAGGATTAAGTCGTCATTTCGGTTTACCGGAAAATCGCCAGTTTAATTTTCTCTTTATCGCCACTTTTCCCGTTATCTTGGATACAGTCCTAAAATATTGGATTTTCCGTTATCTTAATCGCATTTCTCCCTCGGCAGTGGCTACCTATCGTAATATGAATGAATAGGGTAAAATCGGGGAGAAACTTGATAATTTACCCTTCTAATTTGGGGGGGATAATCTTGCTGCCGTCTCTTGTACTTTGGTAGATTCTAATTGCAAAGCAGTGGCAATCTGTTCTATACTTAAACCTAAAGCTAGTAAACCAGCGATCGCTTCAGTTTTAGCTTCTTCACGACCTTCTTCACGACCTTCTTGTTTAGCTTCTTGATAAAGTCGAGTCTGTCTGAGATCATCTAATCCGAACATAGCTTCTAACTCCGTGCGACTAAGATTAGTAAATTTATAGGCTAAGGTTCTTTCAATTAATTCTATAACTTTTTGCTGGAAAACTAGATCATCAATTTCAGCGATCGCTTTTTCTAAAAGTGGTTTCCCTCGTTGCTGTGCTAATTGGGGTGTAGCGACAATTAACTGAATAATTCCTAAACCCAGAGACGGATCGAGATTATCGATTAATTCATCTAAATAAATACGTCTGATCTGTCCCGTTATCTCAAATCCCCGCAGTTGATAGGGAAAGTTATTATCCAGATCCCTGGAGGCAAATAAAGCGACAGCTATCCAATCCTGAACGGGTTTATACTGATTGAGATAGATGACAATTTCTGTTAAAAACCGCCAATAAAAATCACTTTTATCCTGAAATTGCACTTCAACAAAGTAAATAATTAGTTCCGGTGCTGCTGTGGTCGGTAAAAAAATACCGTCAAAACGACGAGCTAATTCTTTGATTTCTCGGGAGGAGAATTGATAATTTTCAGCTTTCTGGGTTGATTCTCCCAGTAATTCAAAAATTAACCCCGGAAAAGTTTGCAAGAGTTGATAAAAAATTGTATCGGTCTTCACAAGCTTAAAACAATCTAGATATTTACTAACAATTACTTAAGTAGTCGTGCAAAATAAATTTCCTAGTGAAGAAAGGCAAAAGGCAAAAGGCAAAAGGCAAGAGGTGGTTAGATATGTGTAATTAATTTTGCTTAGGTACTTACAAATCATCCAACAATAGCGTAACTAACACCTTATCGACGCGATTACCGTCCATATCCACCACTTCCAAACGCAACCTTTGCCATTCAAAATGATCGGCAGCCCCCGGAATCCTACCAAGATGGGTAATAATAAAACCCCCTAGAGTGTGATAATTCCCCTGTTTTTCCCCCGGTAATTCACTGATTTCAAATAATTCTTTAAAATCTTCGATCGCCACTGTGCCATCGATCAACCAAGAACCATCTTCCCGCTGCACGATCTGAGCATCTTCAATATTATCTAATTGGGGTAAATCGCCGACAATTGCCTCTAAAATATCCTGACGCGTCACCAATCCTTGAATCACCCCGTACTCATCCACTACCAAGGCAATATGATGACCACTTTGCTGCACCAATTCTAAAACCTTTAAACCCCTAGTGCTTTCCGGCACAAAAAGCGGCTGCTGTAAATCCTTCGTTAGGTCGAAACTTTCACCGGTTAAACAATCCGCTAATAAGTCTGTGACTTCAATTACCCCCAAAACCTCATCTAAACTGCCCTGACACACAGGAAAACGGGTATGATTGCTCTCAATTAGCTTCTGGCGGTTAATTTCGGCACTATCTTCCAAATCTAACCAAACAACATCCGGACGCGTGGTCATAATCTGACTTACTCGGCGATCGCTCAATCCTAACACCCTTTCCACCATATCCTGTTCTGCTTCCTCAAAGGTTCCCGCTTCGGTTCCCTGTTTAAGCATAATTTTCAATTCTTCTTCCGTAATGGGGGAATCATTATTATTACCGCTAATCCCCAACAAACCGAGAATCAGATTAGTCGATTGACTCAAAAGATGGACAACGGGCGAAACAATTTTGGATAACCTATTCAGAGGATCAGCAACGAGGATAGCGATTTTTTCAGGATTACTTAAACCTAACCGTTTCGGCACTAATTCCCCCACCACTAGGGATAGATAGGTAATAATTAACACCACTAATCCTAATCCCAAAGCTTGACTGTAGGGGGCTAAAACAGGAACTTGCGCCAATAATTGCGCCACACTGACCGATAAATTAGCTCCTCCGTAGGCCCCGGCAAAGATACCCACGAGGGTAATGCCAATCTGCACCGTCGATAAAATTTGATTGGGATCATTGGCCAATTTTAAGGCCACCGCCGCCCGTCGATCATCTCTGGCTAATTGTTCCAAACGGATTTTGCGGGCCGAGACAATGGCAATTTCCGAGAGAGCAAAGACTCCATTGAGGAGGATGAGGAAGAGGATAACAAGAATTTCGGTAGTCGCCGAGAACATGGTTAAAAGTTACAGGTAAAAGGGCGGATAGTTGTTTGTATCATAGTGCGAGGATCGGTTAAGTTCAGTAAAGAATCATCTTGATTTTTAACGAGTTACGAAGGCTTGTGTCTGGAGGGGGTTACTCCCAGTATAAATGGGATAGGATCAAGTCCGCACTCTTAGCTCAGTTAGCAGTGAACAGTCAGGAGTGACCTGTTGCCAGTAAAAAAAAGTTGTCCCTGGGAGAGTGGGGACAAACTCTCTCAATCTATTCGCCTGAAAAATTATGATCGCTACACCCGTATCATCGAAATCGAACCCTATCACGGAAATACGCCCCGGACTACCAACTATTTGCGGTTGGGAACAGGAAATCGCAGCGATTGTCAATCACGATGATCCGATCTTTTTACCGACAACAAATCTCAAATTAGACAATATTAAGGCTGGTTTTGCCTGTGCCTTGCATATGCACCAACCCACTATCCCGGCGGGTGTTAACGGGGAATTAATCTGCAATCTCCAGCATATGTTCGAGAATCAAGGGGATGGCGATAACCATAATGCCAGCGTTTTTGCCTGGTGTTACAGTCGCATGGGCGATTTTATCCCGGAATTGGTGGCGGAAGGCTGTAATCCCCGGATTATGCTCGATTATTCCGGCAATCTCCTCTGGGGTTTGGTGCAGATGGGACGGCAGGATATCCTCGATAAACTCAAATTAATCACCTGTAACAGTCAATATCAACCCTATGTGGAATGGTTGGGGACGATGTGGAGTCATGCGGTGGCTCCTTCCACACCGATTCCCGATCTCAAATTACAGATGCAAGCATGGCAAACCTATTTTGCCTCGATTTTTGGCCCGGATGCTCTGAAACGAGTCAAAGGGTTCTCTCCCCCGGAAATGCACCTTCCTAACCATCCCGATACCCTCTACGAGTATATTAAAGCTCTGAAAGAATGCGGCTATCGTTGGTTATTGGTACAGGAACACTCGGTGGAAAATCTCGACGGTTCGGGATTGAGTCAGGAACAAAAATATATTCCTAATCGCCTGGTGGCCCGTAATTCTCGCGGGGAAGTGATTGCGATTACTGCTTTGATTAAAACCCAGGGTTCCGACACCAAATTAGTTGCCCAAATGCAACCCTACCACGAGGCTAAATGCCGAGGTAAACAGCAAATCGGCGGCGTTTGGGTTCCTTCCCTAGGTTCCCAGATTGCCGACGGTGAAAACGGTGGCGTGATGATGAATGAATTTCCTCGCGATTTTCCCAATCCTTGGCGGGAAATGCAGGGGGGTTCCAGTGTGGCAGGATTTAACGGCACGGAATATCTGGAGTTAATCGAGGCTGCTGGCGTTAATCCCCAAGATTATCCCCCAATTCAAGCCGTACACCAGCATAAAATCTGGCAGCGAGTTAATCCGGATGCCGCTACCCCGGAAGCAGTGGAACAGGCGATCGCTGAGTTAAAACAGACCGACCACCGTTTTAGCATGGATGGGGCATCTTGGACAAATGATCTCAGTTGGGTGCGCGGTTACGAAAATGTCCTCGAACCGATGAACCAATTAAGCGCTCAATTCCACGAGAAATATGATCCTTTAGTACAGGCGGATCCTAGCTTCACCCGACGGCCGGATTATCTGGAGGCACTGCTTTATAATTTGCTCGTGCAAACCAGTTGTTTCCGTTATTGGGGCCAGGGTACTTGGACCGATTACGCCCGCACTTTATACGCAAGAGGCGCGGCCCTAACCCGCTAAGATAGTAAGGTATCTAGGGCGCAGATTCTGCGCCCTAGTAGCACAGATGTATTAAAATAAATCCTGTTTAAAAGGTATCGGGGAGCGGCGAGAAACAATCCATCTTCTTTACATTAATTTACGAACGTTCTCTTATAGCGTTTCCTAAGCTAGTGAGGTACACATATTTTTCTTCCCTTTTGCCTAAAACCAATAACTTTTGTACCTCAGCAGACTGAAAAACGCTATAAATGTTTTTTAGCTAACTAGGGCTTGCTGAATAAATCTAAAAACCTTTTTGGGTAAGACTTTTAGACCTTTTGTCAATCAAAAAGTACTGGATATGGGAGTGATCGGGGGGAAATTTAGGCACTTTTTCCCTGAAAATTAGGTAATTGGCCACCTCAAAACTGGTAAAACCCCACACCCCACACCCCAC
>NZ_JADBUN010000077.1:0-19203 GCF_020245625.1 Microcystis sp. M049S2
GCATTATTCATGAAGACTTTGGAAAATCCTCGAAAGCCTTGGCAAGAAGTTCATCTAGCGATCTGGCTGAAAAACAGTCTGTTTTTTGAGATGTCCTCACAATCAGGTTTTTGCCAGTTGGTGAATAATGCAGGCTAGGCTGATTACGGGGTTTCATCGGGATTTATGCCTAATTGCCGTAATTGCGCCGCTAAACGTTCCGCCCGTTGACGTTCAATTTCAGCGTTCTGACGTTCGATTTCGGCTAATTCCGCAGGTAGGAGGATTAAATTGCCGTCTAGGTCATAAAAACGCAGCCAAGGGGCTTCTTCTCGTTGGATGCTGCCCATCCAGACTCCTAACCATAATCCTAAACGTTGACACCATAACCAACCGCGCTGGTCGGGAATAATTTCTTGATAGCATTGATTTTGGTCTAAAGCCCAACCTTGCAGGGAAGTGGCATCAAAGGGATTATAAACGAAGTATTGGGAACAGCGAAAAGTTCGCTCATAGAGGTCTTTTTTGATAGTTAAATCGATTTTTGCGGTGCTTTCTGACATTAATTCCACGATCACATCGGGATAACGTCCGTTTTCGTTCCAAACCACCCATCCTTGTCGTTTATAACTACCATCGATATCGAGGACAACGAAAAAATCGGGGCCACGAAAATCTTTATTAAAAACCCGCTCACGACTAAAGTAAATAAACATATTACCGCCAACAAAAAAGTCCTCTCGATCCTGATAGGCTTGTTCGATAGAATCGATTAAGACATTCATGGCCTTGCGGTGACGGTGCGTTTCCAAAGGTTCTCCATCATCAAAAATCAAGTCTTCTGGGGGAATGGGTGGTTCTTCCCAATCGATAACTGGAGGAGTGAGGGGTTGAGTCATCGGGGTTACGTCCAGGATAGAGATGGTTTTATTTTATTTGTAAGACGAGGCGATATTTAGGTTGTCCAGTTCTCAATTTTTCCATAGCTTCATTCACCCGGGAGATGGGATAGGTTTCTGTCACCGGTTCAATGCCATGGCGAGAGGCAAATTCGATCATTTTACTGACGGTACTGGGACTACCCAAAGGACTGCCAGAAATCGATTTTTGACCCATAATCAAGGGAAAAGCGTAGGTAGCCATGGGTTCAAGAACAGCCCCAACAATATGCAGACGACCTTTGGGACGTAAACAGGCGATATAAAGACCCCAATCGAGATTAACGTTAACGGTAGAGATGATGAAATCAAAGTAATTTTGTACCGATTGCAAAGCTTCGGGGTCTCTGGAATTGATAAAATGAGTCGCGCCTAGTTCTTTTGCTTCTGTTTCTTTGTCGGGACTACTGGAAAAAGCGGTTACTTCGCAGCCCCAAGCTTTGAGGAATTTTAAGGCTATATGGCCCAATCCACCAATACCAATGACACCAACTCGGGCTGTGGGTTTAATATTAAATTGGACAATGGGATTAAAAACGGTAATACCACCACAAAAAAGCGGGCCAGCTTTAGCAGCATCTAACTGGTTCCCCAGGGGAACTAACCAACTATGATGAGCGCGGACTCTGTCGGCAAAACCGCCATGGCGACCGACGATAGTTCCTTCGGCAGTGGCACAAAGGTTTTGATCCCCCGACATACAAGTTTCACAGGTGGAACAGGAACGGGAAAACCAACCCAGACCGACTCTTTGCCCTAATTTTAACTCTTTGACTTTAGCACCAAGAGCGGCGATCGTGCCGACCACCTCATGGCCGGGGACAAAGGGATAGGTGGTCAGTCCCCAATCGTTATCGAGCATACTTAGGTCACTGTGGCAGATGCCGCAATATTCCACCGCGATTTCTACATCTTCATCCGCTAATATACCCGGATCGTAGTCAAAAGGCTCTAGTTTTCCCCCTTTTTCTCGGGCAGCATAGGCTCTAATCATGATTAAGTCCTCTAGGATCGGTTTATTGGTTATCTTATCCTAAATTGCTCTGAGTATGGCTTGTCCTCAATCCTGTTTACAAGGTATGGAAAAGTGGGAAGTGGGGAGAAGGAAGCGGATTTGATCTGGTCAGCGATCGCCAAATAGTCACAAGCGTGATTTTTTGGTGCTACAAAGAATAGGCAGCGGAGGCATCAGCAAAATTACTGGTTTTGGGTTACTCTTGATATATGGTCCAACAAACCGATCTGGGCAGGCTTGCGGACTTTACCAATAAGTTTTGTTAGCCTCGGAGGAAAACTACCAGCTTTCATCTGGGGCAAGATTAGACGGGGTAAAAAGCCCTTTTCCAATTTGGGGATAATTTTTGTCAGCGATTGTATCCTATTAACTATCGTTATTATTAGAGCGCCATGGGAAAAGTTATCGGCATCGACTTAGGGACAACCAACAGTTGCATTGCCGTACTCGAGGGGGGTCAGCCGATTATAGTTCCCAACTCGGAAGGGGGAAGGACTACTCCTAGTATCGTGGGATTCGGCAAGGCCCAGCGCCTAGTGGGACAACTGGCCAAACGTCAGGCGGTCACTAATGCCGAAAATACCGTCTATAGCATCAAACGCTTTATTGGTAGGCGTTGGCAAGACACGGAGGCAGAAAGGGGACGAGTTGCCTATCATTGCCAACGCGGTCGCGATGATACCGTCAATATCAAAATTCGTGGTCGGGAATTTACCCCCCAAGAAATCTCGGCCATGATCCTGCAAAAATTAAAGGCCGATGCCGAGGCCTATCTGGGAGAACAGATTAACGAGGCCGTGATTACAGTTCCCGCCTATTTTACCGATGCCCAACGTCAAGCCACTAAAGACGCGGGCATGATCGCAGGACTAGAAGTATTAAGAATTATTAACGAACCCACCGCCGCCGCCCTGGCCTACGGTTTAGATAAACAAAACGAAGATCAACATATCCTCGTTTTTGACCTAGGGGGAGGAACCTTCGACGTTTCCATCCTGCGACTGGGGAAGGGAGTCTTTGAAGTGAAAGCCACGGCCGGCAATAACCATCTTGGGGGGGACGATTTTGATAACCTCTTAGTGCGGTGGCTGGTGGAGAACTTTCAAAGTCAAGAAAACATCGATCTGTCTAGCGATCGCATGGCGATCCAAAGACTGCGAGAAGCCGCCGAAAAAGCCAAAATCGAGCTTTCTAGCATGATTACCACCTCGATCAATCTCCCCTTCATCGCCGCCGACGAAACTGGACTTAAACACCTAGAATTGGAACTAACTCGCTCTAAATTTGAGGAATTAACCAGAGAATTAGTGGAAAAAACCCTCGGACCCGTACAACAATCCCTCAAAGATAGCGGACTGCAGCCTAGCGATATCAATCGTGTTATTCTCGTTGGTGGTTCCACCAGAATCCCCGCTGTGCAAGAATTAATCTCCCGTTTCTTTTCTACTGGCCAGATCGATCGCTCTGTTAACCCCGATGAGGCCGTTGCTTTGGGGGCAGCGATTCAAGCTGGAGTTTTAGGTGGAGAAGTGGAAGATATCCTCCTACTCGATGTCACCCCCCTTTCCCTCGGCATTGAAACCCTCGGCGAAGTCTTTACCAAAATTATCGATCGCAATACCACTATCCCCACCAGTAGATCTCAGGTTTTCTCCACCGCTGCCGATGGTCAAACTTCGGTGGAAATTCATGTTCTGCAAGGGGAAAGAGCTATGGCCCAGGATAATAAAACCCTGGGTAAATTTCTCCTGACAGGAATTCCTCCCGCTCCTAGGGGGGTGCCACAAATTGAAGTGGCCTTTGAGATCGATGTCAACGGCATCTTGAAAGTGGCCGCCAGCGACCAAGGCACCGGCAAAGAACAAAGCATTTTAATTAGCCATACTGGAGGGCTGAAACCGAACGAAATTGAAAAAATGCGTCTAGAAGCCGAAAAATACGCCGAATCCGATCGCCGTCGTCTGCAAATGATCGATATTCGCCACCAATCCGATAGTCTTTTCTATAGCTACGAAGTCACCCTCAGGGAAAACAGTCAGTTAGTCGCCCCCGATATCCGGCAACTGGCCGACCAGAAGCGGCAACAGTTGGAAATCGCTCTGCGCGACCCCTCCCTATCTCCAGAAAAGCTAAAAACCACCTTGGCAGAATTTCGTCAGATTGTCCTCGAAATCGGTACCCGCATCTACACTGGTGGACAAGAGCAAAACCAATCCCTTAACGGTACTGGGTTTGAATCGATCGATGTCACCGAAAAACTGACTCGATCCACCCGCACCCAGGCTACTTCCTCGAATACCTTCACCAACAGGCCAACCCTCTCCCGCACTAGAACCGGAACCTATAGTAATCTGGAAACTAAATCCACCGAATCGGACAGCGATGATGATCCCTACGATGGGGAAGAAATGAGTGCCAGTGACTACGAGGCCGTAGATTAAAAAGTGATCAGTAATCAGTAATCAGTTATCAGTTATCAGCTTTTTTCTCCCCTTCTCCCCACACCCCACACCCCTACACCCCTTCTCCCCACACCCCACACCCCACACCCCACACCCCACACCCCACACCCCACACCCCAACCCCTAACCCCCACCGAAAAAAATAGTAGGGATAACCCAACTAAACTACTATGTATAGTTTGTTAAAGTAACAACTAGACTTAAACTCTATTTATAAATTGCCAGCAGAACCATAGCCCCCTATGCCCACTGATTACTACGAAATTCTAGGTGTCTCGCGAGATGCCGGTAAAGAAGACATCAAACGCGCCTATCGTCGTCTCGCCCGAAAATACCACCCCGATGTTAACAAAGAACCGGGAGCCGAAGAACACTTCAAAGAAATTAACCGCGCCTACGAAATTCTCTCGGAACCAGAAACCCGCAATCGTTATGACCGCTTTGGTGAAGCCGGGGTTTCTGGGGGCGCTGCCGGTTTTGATGCCGACAATATGGGCGGTTTCGCCGATATATTTGAGACAATCTTTAGTGGTTTCGGGGGCGCGGGCGGCCAAGCAACCGCCCGCCGACGCACTGGCCCTACTCGGGGCGAGGATCTACGTCTCGATTTTAGACTAAAATTCCGCGAGGCGGTCTTTGGCGGCGAAAAGGAAATCCGCATCCGTCATCTGGAAACCTGTCAAACCTGTAAAGGCAGTGGGGCCAGACCAGGAACCAGTTCCCGCACTTGTACTACTTGCAGTGGTACTGGTCAGGTGCGTCGGGCCACCCGTACTCCCTTCGGTACTTTTGCTCAGGTTTCGGTCTGTCCCACCTGTGACGGTGCTGGAGAGGTGATCGAGGAAAAATGCGATGTTTGCGGCGGTTCCGGACGCAGACAGGAAACCAAAAAACTGAAAATTACCATTCCTGCGGGGGTTGACAACGGCATGAAATTGCGCGTTGCCCGGGAAGGTGACGCAGGACTTAAAGGCGGGCCGCCGGGGGATTTATTCGTTTATCTAACCGTGGAAACAGATACAGAATTTCAACGGGAAGGCAATGATATTAAATCGAATATCTCGATTAGTTATATCCAAGCGATTTTAGGATGTACCATCAAAGTTAATACTGTAGATGGCCAAGAGGACCTGACTATCCCTGCCGGTACTCAACCGAACACCGTACTGATTTTAGAAAACAAGGGGGTTCCCAAATTAGGCAATCCCGTCAGTCGCGGTGATCATCGTATTACCGTTAAAATCTCGATTCCTGCCCGTGTCACGGGAGAAGAACGGGATTTACTGGAAAAAATAGCGAAAGTTCGCGGGGAAACCGTGGGCAAAGGCGGCATCGAGGGATTTTTAGGTAATATCTTCCATAAATAGGGCAGGCTGAATAAATCTAAAAATCTTGTCGGATAACGGAGGCAGGGGGCGGTCGGCGGTCGGCAGTATTCAGGAGTCAGGAGATAGGAGATTATTTTATTTATTCTCCCCACACCCCACACCCCACACCCCACACCCTGCCCCCAGGAGAAACTTTTTCAGCAAACCCTAAATAACTATGACTTTAGACCTGCGCGGCACTCCCTGCCCGATTAATTTTGTCCGGACAAAATTGCAATTAGAGAAAATGACCGCCGGGGAACGGTTGGAAGTCTGGTTAGATGCCGGGGAACCGATCGAACAGGTTCCCACTAGCCTGACAGTGGAGGGTTATCAGATAGAATCGATCGAGGACCGAGATAGCTTTTTTGTTCTCAAAGTCTATCGCCCCGATTCCTAAATGGTAGATGCACAATTAACCGATTTATACGGCACAGTGGTGGCCGTACAGGCGAATTTCTATCAGGTACGCTTGGATTCTCCCGTTATGGGCGAGAATCTTCTCTGTACCCGTCGCGCTCGCTTGCAAAAAATCGGTCAATCGGTGATGGTTGGCGATCGGGTGCGCGTGGAGGAGGCCAATTTTGATGATCGGCAGGGTGCGATCGCAGAAGTTCTCCCCCGCAGTACCGAGATCGATCGGCCAGCCGTTGCTAATATCGAGCAGATTTTGCTAGTTTTTGCCCTTGCTGAACCTGTCCTCGATCCTTGGCTGATCAGTCGTTTTTTGGTGAAAGCCGAGTCCACAGGCTTAGAAATTGCCGTCTGTGTCAATAAAATCGATCTGGGGAAACCGGAACAAATAGAGGTCTGGGGCGATCGCCTAGCTGGTTGGGGATACCGGCCCTTTTTTGTCAGTGTGGAGAAAAATCGGGGATTTGAGGCTTTATTGGCACAATTAAACCATAAAATCACTCTCTTGGCTGGTCCATCGGGGGTGGGAAAATCGAGTTTAATTAATTGCCTAATTCCTGAGATTAATCAACGGGTGGGGGATGTGTCGGGAAAACTGCAAAAAGGTCGTCACACCACCCGTCATGTGGAGTTATTTGCTTTACCAAATCGGGGTTTATTGGCCGATAGTCCGGGTTTTAACCAACCGGATATTAACTGTTCACCGGAACAATTAACTTTTTATTTTCCGGAAGTGAGAGAGCGTTTAGCTTTGGGAAATTGTCAATTTAATGATTGTACTCATCGTCGGGAACCTAACTGTGTGGTTAGGGGAGATTGGGAACGTTACCAACATTATTTAGAGTTTTTAGAAGAAGCGATCGCACGAGAACAGTCATTGCAGAAAACTAGCACAAAAGAGTCAAGTTTAAAGTTAAAAATTAAAGAAGCAGGTCAAGAAACCTACGAACCCAAATTAGCTAATAAAAAATATCGTCGTCCTTCCCGTCGCGGCAAAAATCAAGATCAGGAACGCTACGAAAATAAAACTCTTCAAGATATTTATAATGATGATTCTGAATAGAATCGGTTAGGTTGCCTTTATCTTCAGGGTTACTTTATAAATACTGTCTAAAGATGAAGGCTTTTCTGGTTTCTGTGTGGAGGGAAGAAGAATAGGGATAATTTTCCAGAAATATAGTCTTCAAAGCCTTGCCTAGCAAGAGTCCTACGAATAATAATCAGTGCTTATCACACAAAGTCGAGAAGAACCCACATTTTGCATTCGCAGAATAATTTACTGTTGATTGATAGTGATCGAGATTGGGAAACCATTATTAAAATGGGATCAGTTTAAACTTTTCCTATTCCCTTTGAGTTGCTTGTCTAACCTGTTCGATATCTAATTCTAAAGCTTGTGCTATCTGTTCAACGTTTAATCCTAATGCCAATAAACGAGGAATAGAGGCTAATTTTGCCGCTAATTCGCCTTCTTGTCGGCCTTCTTGTCGGCCTTCCTCTCTACCTTCCTCTCTACCTTCCTCTAAAGCTTCCTGATACACTTTAGTTTGTTTTAAATCGCTTAAACTAAACATCGCTTCTATCTCCTTTCTACTGACTTGGGGTAACTTATAAACCAAGATTGTCTCTATCAATTCTAAAAGTTCTTGCTGTTGTTTGAGATTAGGGAATTCTTCTCTAATCCGTGGAATTAATTGTTTTCCTTGCTCGATCGCTCTTGCGGTGGGTGCTATAATTAACTGTAACATCGATATTC
This sequence comes from Microcystis sp. M049S2, assembly GCF_020245625.1. NCBI lineage: Bacteria > Bacillati > Cyanobacteriota > Cyanophyceae > Chroococcales > Microcystaceae > Microcystis > Microcystis sp. M049S2. The sequence goes on from NZ_JADBUN010000077.1 coordinate 7,932, forward strand.
CCAGGGATTCCACTTCCCTTAATTCCTCGAGATAAAAACGTAAAATCCTGCCTGAGTTGATTAACTCCCCATAACGAGCAGTCTCTACGCTTTCCACTGAACGCCGAGGATAAATAACTACTCCCTGCCAATTGTTGCTTAAGTCCGTTTGGTGGAGATAGAGGAATATCTCACTGAAGAAACGGGAATAAAACCTATTATCTTTCTGAAATTGTACTTCTAGGAAATAGATAGGCTGATTGGGTGTATCAGGCAAAAAAACTCCATCGAGACGAAAGGACAATTGTTTAACTTCCACCGAGGAGAATTGGTAAGAATTGGCGGTTTCGGGGGGAAGGTTCAACAAATCAAAGAAACAAGCGGGAAATCTTTGTAAGAGTTGATAGAAAATACTGTCAGTTTTCACGCAATTAAACTCAAAAAGAGGCCTCCAGTTTAGCAGCAGTTTTTTATTGTGTTCTTCAGGAAGCTTCTGTTTTTGAGCAATTGGGATGACGAAGTAACAGCTTTTTCGGTAACTTGTCCCCAATTAAAAGAAGACTTGAGACATTTTCAGGGTTGCCGATTTTTACTTGATGGCTACCGGCAAAAGATAGCCACCGGCAATTGTATCAATTTGTAAAAGATGGTTGACGTTTGTGCCAATCGGTGGCCTGTTCGTAGGCGTGGGCGACGTGAAATAATTGATCTTCGCGCAGCACATTACCCACTAATTGTAAACCAATTGGCAAACCTTGCCCATCAAAACCGCAGGGAAGACTTAACCCGGGTAAACCGGCTAAATTGACGGGAATAGTCATTAAATCCGATAAATACATACTCAGAGGATCCGCCGTTTTTTCCCCGGCTTTAAAGGCTGTGGTCGGTGAAGTGGGAGAAACTAACACATCTACCGATTGAAAAGCTCGATCGAAATCCTCTTTGATCAAAGTCCTGACTTTTTGTGCTTTCAGGTAATAAGCATCATAATAACCCGCCGAGAGGGTATAGGTTCCCAACATAATCCGGCGCTTAACTTCCGCACCAAAACCCTGAGCGCGAGTCTTGGTGTACATATCAATCAAACTATCGGCATCTTCCCGAATACCGTATTTAACCCCATCGTAGCGGGCTAAATTCGCTGATGCCTCCGAGGGGGCGATAATGTAGTAGGTGGGCAATCCGTAACGGAAACGGGGACAGGAAATCTCTTTAATTGTGGCACCAAGGGCCTTTAACTGCTCTAAAGCTTGATTAACTGCATCGGCAACCACCTGATCCAAACCTTCCCCGAAAGTTTCCTTAATTACGCCAATTTTTAGCCCTTTTAAACTGGTTTTCAGGAATTGGCTATAGTCGGGAATCGGCAGATTGAGACTGGTAGAATCTTGGGGATCGTAACCTGCGATCGCTTGTAATAAAATCGCCGCATCTTCTACGGTACGACCAAAGGGACCGATCTGATCGAGAGAAGAAGCGTAAGCCACCAAACCAAAGCGAGAAACTAAGCCATAGGTCGGTTTTAGCCCAACAACGCCACAAAACGAAGCTGGTTGACGAATTGAGCCACCGGTATCCGATCCTAGGGCCACCACGCATTCTTGAGCGGCCACAGCCGCAGCCGAACCCCCTGAAGATCCCCCCGGCACCCGGGATAAGTCCCAGGGATTAGCGGTAACGTGATAACCAGAGTTTTCCGTGGAACTACCCATGGCAAACTCGTCTAAATTGGTTTTACCGACGATAACTGCCCCTAAATCCCGTAATTTTTGGGTAACGGTGGACTCGTAGGGGGGGACAAAATTCTCTAAAATCCGAGAAGCGCAAGTGGTGGGGATACCCTTGGTGCAGAGATTATCTTTTAATGCGATGGGAATACCTGCCAAGGGATGCAGAGATTCACCTCTGGCGATTTTCTCGTCCACTTTTCGGGCTTGTGCGAGGGCTAAATCTGGGGTTAAATGGAGAAAACTTTTTACTTGTGGTTCGAGCGCTTCAATACGAGCGAGAAATTCTGTGGCGATTTCGACGGCTGTTTTTTCTTTATTAACGAGTTGTTGATGCAGTTGACGAATCGAAGTCATGTTCAGTTACCGGTTACAACCACCGTCAGGAGCAAGCAACAACCCCGGACAGCAAAGACTATTTTAGCGTCAGTTTGGCTGTCGGTCAGCTAATCCCCTAAAATTAAAGGCAGGCCTAGTAGGAAAACTAGAGTTATGACTTTTAATATCCGACAATTAGATAATTTAGACTACACACCTTGATCGAGTTGGCTATCTCTATCAAGGTTATGCCCTTAGTACCATGACTAAGGCAGATGTGCAAATCTTAATGGAGAAGATTTTACCGCTCTCGATCGCTCGTGCCGACTAGACTCTAGTGACCTCTCCAGTTAAACTATAGTAGTCAATAGTTATAAAGTTTTAAACGATCACCTATTGTCAGCCTTTTTAACCGGTCACTTTATTGCCTGCCTATGTTAGACAGTTTCTCCCCCCAAACCTCTAGCCTCGTCCTCGCTTCGGTGGCGGACTATTTCAAAGTCCTGTCGGAAGTCAGTCGCTTACAGATTCTCAGTTGCTTGCAATTAGGCGCGATGAATGGTAAAGAAATCGCTGAAGCTACCGGACTAGGCCAGGCCAATCTCTCCAAACACCTGAAAGCTTTAACCCAAGCGGGAATTATCTCGCGGCAACCCCAAGGAGTCAGCGTTTACTATCAAATTACCGACCCTGTGATCTATGATCTCTGTCAGGTGGTTTGCGATCGCATTAGTCAGCAAATGCGTCAACGGGCCAGAGAATTCGAGAGTCTGCCGGCTTTCCATCTCCCTAAATAGGGTCCGAAAAAGTTTGTTGCTGGGGTTAGCAGTCGTTGGTCAGCAGGGGACGTTGCCGAATTAGGCGATGATTTGATAATTTTGGATTTTGGATTGTTATTATGTCAAGAACAGCTTAATCCTACTTTCCTCTCTTCATTTTGGCGAAAGTCCCAAAAATTTCCCCCACACCCTGCACCCACAAAACAACTGGTTTAGCAGGCTGTAGTGTAAATAATGCCCGAATTTATGCCTGTGGCAGTGTTAAGGAGCCAAATTTAAGTCATTATGAGGGTTGACATTTTTAGATAGTTGAGGTTATAATCGCGGGGGATTCAAAATATAAACAGCAAAACACTGTAGCCACTCTCTTTCGAGTAACGGGTATGTATCATCCTTTGAAGGCCACAAAATGGGATGCTTTTGAAGACCGATATGTACCATTAAGACACAACAAAACTAATGAATTTCAAATCCGCTTTAAGCCTAGCCTCCTGCACCGCCGGAGCACTAGGAATGATCGCCGGTTCCCTAGTAGTCGCCACTGCCCCCGCCCAAGCCCAAGCGGTAACAGCCTGTGCTCCTGGCCAGTTTCTTAGTGGATTCCTTGCCCTCCCTAATGGCTGTATAAATGGCGACAAGATATATGTAGGTAATTCGACCCTAACCACAAATGACGCTGATTTTCGTGACCTGGGGGCCTTGGGCATCGATTTTGTGGCGAATCCAGCGGGAGACGTGCACCGATTTGCCTACAATCGGTTTGGCCCCTTGACATCTGGTGGCGCTCCCTATGTTCTGGCGTACAAAGTCTCAATTGCGCCTGGTAGCGGTGCGACGTTCAAAGATATATCCTTGGGTGCGGACGTGCCTGCGGGAACTGCTGGGATTACAGTGACGAAGGCTATCTCTACTGGCGACTGGTCAGGACCGGGGTCGGTGCTTCTCTCTACACTAACGTCAACCGACGGCTCCACGGCTGGACCGGTTGCTGTCCCCACTGGAATAACGGAGTTGTTCATCCTCGACACCGTCACATACGCGAGTGCTAATGCACAGTTCTCCTCGTTCACTAACACCTTCACACAAACCCCAAAACCACCCGTCCCCGAACCCTCTGCCCTGTTGGGTCTGGGACTGCTGGGACTGGGAGGCTTAATCAGCAAGACTCTACGCCGGGGTTAAACGAAGCAGCTTCAATTAGCTGTTTGTGGGTTGCTTCCGACCGGTTGACACTTCGGGGGATGCCGCTACCTTAGGGGTATTCTGATGCTTTCCCCCAAGTCCGTTTAAAGTCTCCGATTGCCCACCGGCGACCTTGATATTTACCAAGGCGTTGATGTCTTGATTATGGAAAGTCCCACAGAAAAGACATTCCCACTCGCAGATATTTAACGCCTTTTTCCCCCCAACGTTCCCGCCACAAGAACATCGTTGGTTTTTAAAGTCGGTTTTTTTTTGGCTATAATTTTCTGTTGACATTTTGCGTCAATTATGATAGTGAAAAAATTTCCATGCTCCTAGAAGAACTTTGTCAACGGTATCGGGAGGGAGAAAGAGATTTTCAGGGGATTAACTTGCGGGAAGGCGACTTAACTAATATGGTCTTCCCAGGAGTCAATTTTTGCCGTGCTGATCTGCGACAGGCCCGGTTAGGAAAAATACGCCTTGCGCGATCGCTGCTGAGAGAAGCGGATTTAAGTGAGGCGATTCTTTGGGGAGCAGATTTAAGTCAAGTGGACTTTTATCGAGCTTGTTTACGCGATGCGGACTTAAGCGGGGCTAATCTGATCGAAGCCAATTTAGAAGCCGCTTATTTAACCAAAGCCGTCTTAAACGGTGTTAATCTCAACAGTGCTAATCTCCAGCAGGCCCTATTAATCGATACGGATTTTCGCTCCACTTCCGACCAACGCACGGACTTAGGCAAAACGAACTTTTGCGGAGCCGATCTCAACTATGCCAATCTGAGCGGTTCCCTGTTATATCGAGCTAATTTCGCCCATTGCCGACTTTGCCGGGTTAATTTTCGTGCCAGTCCCGAAAGAGACGGATTTATTACCGATCTCACCGGGGCTAGTTTCCGGGGTGCGGATCTCAGTTATGCTGATTTGCGCGGGGCAATTTTAGAAGATGTGGACTTAACCGGTGCTGATTTAACTGGGACTTTGTTTTAATCTGGGAAGCTTTTTCAGTAAACAGTGATCAGTAAACAGTAATCAGTAAACAGTAATCAGTGAAAAGATGTCATTTCACTTAAAACTCAAATCTGATCACAAGGGCCGAATCTCAGACCTAATTGGTTAAGCTAAAAGCTTTGATGTGCTTAGTTTCTAACCTTCTTTTTAGGTAGGAGAATTGTCAGATTCTGTCTTTTGCCTCTTGCCTGTTGCCTCTTGCCTTCAGAAGCTGATAACTGCTCACTGATCACTGATAACTGCTCACTGATAACTGATAATTGAAAGTCGATTTATTTAAAACCGACGGATGCTTGCCAAACAAAGGCCAGCAAGAGGAAAAATAGGGGAATCAGGGGCAAGACATCGACTAAGGGGTCGAAAATTTGGTATGCTTCTGGCAATTTGGCGAACAAAAGTGCAGTTTCCATCTCTCTATCTACCTTGACAAGAAAATTTTTAAACGTTTCCTGAAATTTTATCACGTTGGGGTAACATCTACGGCATCCTCAAGCCAAGGGGCAAAATCTTGGGCAAAAGTCCCCCCGAGGATAGATTGACGAATTTCACGGGTAAATCTGATTAATTCGGCGATATTGTGCAGAGATAAGAGAATATAACCCAACATTTCCCCCGATTTAATTAAATGATTCAGATAGGCACGGCTAAAGTGTTGACAGGTGTAACAGGGACAAGTCTCGTCTAAAGGGGCGAAATCCTCCTTAAAACGGGCATTTTTTAGGTTCCAACGCTCTCCCCGCACTAAAGCCGTGCCATGGCGACCAAAACGGGTGGGAATGACGCAATCAAACAGATCTATGCCACTAGCGATCGCCTTGGCCATTTCTCGATAGGTTCCCACTCCCATCAGGTAACGGGGTTTATTTTCGGGGAGTAAAGGGGCAGTTATCTGGACAATGCGATGAATTAGGCTCGTTTCTTCCCCCACACTCACGCCACCGATGGCATAACCGGGTAAATCGAGTTTTACTAAAGATTGCGCCGCCGTTGTCCGTAAATCCTCATAAATCCCCCCTTGGACTATAGCGAATAAAGCCTGTTCTTGGGGTCGTTGATGGGCCCCCAGACAGCGCTCTAACCAGCGATAGGTGCGTTCAATGGATGCTTTCATGGTCTCATAACTGACTCCCGTGGGGGGACATTCATCGAAGGCCATAATCACATCAGCACCGAGGGCATTTTGAATCTGAATCGATTTTTCTGGCGTGATTTCGATTATTCTACCGTCCCGAGGCGATCGAAAGGTGACTCCCGACTCTTTAATTTGCCGCAGTTGACTGAGGCTAAATACCTGAAATCCACCCGAATCTGTTAATATTGGCTGATTCCACGCCATAAACTCGTGTAAACCTCCCGCTCTCTCGATAATACTTTCTCCGGGCTGCAGATGCAGGTGATAGGTATTAGCGAGAATCATTTGCGCCCCCGTGCTGGCGATTTGAGCGGGGGTCAAACCTTTCACCGTGGCCAAAGTTCCCACGGGCATAAAACGGGGTGTTTCTACCGGTCCGTGGGGAGTATGCCAAACCCCAACCCGCGCACCAGTTTGGGGACACTGGGCGATTAATTCAAAGGAAAATCCCACTGTTTCAGTTATCAGTTATCAGTTATCAGTTATCAGTAACCAGTTATCAGTTATCAGTAACCAGTTATCAGTTATCAGTTATCAGTATTTTTGCTTGCTGCCTAAAAGGGGCAATCGTTGTCGTCTTCGTCTTCAAACTGCACATCCCACTTGGCAGAAAGTACCTGAGTAACCATGGCTTCGAGGGTATCAGCATTGAGACGGGCTTTCATATCGGGGTCTTGCAGTGGATTACTCAGGGGAATTAGCCGTAATTGCCGATTGTCTTGAATCAGATCAAAATAGGTCTCACCCTCAGGAGAGCGGGTTAAACGGAGATAATCGAAGCTATAGGTATTCAGATAAAGACTGCAGTTAGCAACTAGGGTGCTTTGCTGATAATCGGCGAAAACTTCCACTATCCATCCCTCCCCTTCACTCTGAATCACCCCTTCGAGACTATGGATATAGCGAACTCGTCCGATATCATCGAGGAGACGACGCATATCTTCTTTAGCGATGACCACGCCAGAGTCAATAATACAGGGGGCGGGCAGGGGCTGTGAGGGCGGATGATAGTTCATAGGGATTGCCAGTAAAAAAATTTCCGTTAATAACCCACCGGGTGTTTCTACCGATTCCTGTTGCAATTTTTTTCGGGTTACGTCTCGATCTTAACCCAATCCGCTAGAACTTTTCACTGTTACTTAGGATTAATAACGATGATCGATGATTAATTTCTGTTTACTAAATATTTACAAAAATTTGGGTAGACAGGGCCTACCCGATCATGATTATTTACTGGGGAGGGTTGGAAGCGGAAGGACTGCGATCGATGACTTGATCGATTAAACCATAGTCCAGGGCCTCTTCGGCGGACATAAAGAAATCCCTTTCCGTATCCTCGGCGATGAGGTCGAGAGGTTTACCCGTATGACTAGCTAGGTGTTCATTGAGTAATTGTTTGAGATAGAGAATTTCTTTGGCCTGAATTTCGATATCGGTGGCCTGACCTTGGGCGCCGCCGAGGGGTTGGTGAATCATGATCCGCGAGTTGGGTAGGCTCATTCTTTTGCCCGGTTTGCCGGCACTGAGGAGAAAAGCCCCCATACTGGCGGCTAAACCAATACAAATGGTGCTGACATCGGGACGGATTTGATTCATGGTGTCAAAAATCCCTAATCCGGCCGAAACGGAACCCCCAGGGGAGTTGATATACAGGTAAATATCTTTTTCGGGGTCTTCTGCTTCTAGAAAGAGTAATTGGGCGACGATTAGATTAGCTAGGTCGCTGGTTACTTCTTGTCCCAAAAAGACGATTCTTTCCCGGAGTAGTCGGGAATAGATATCGAAGGCGCGTTCGCCCCGGCCTGTGGTTTCAATAACGGTAGGAATCATTGCGCTTTCTTGTCTTGCTGCTGCGGTTGCTGTTCTGATTGTAACTTAGGGAATGGGGGATAGGGATTAGGGGAAGTGGGGAAGTGGGGAAGTGGGGAATTTCAACTAAAACCCCAACACCCTAACACCCCTAAAACCCCAACACCCTAACACCTAACGGCTAAAAATAATCTTCTCGATGGCATCTAGGGCGGTTTCTAGGTCATCGTTGACGATTTGATAGGGGAATTCCTCGCTGGCGGCCAATTCTTCTTGGGCGCGCTCTAGGCGACGGGCGATCGCTGTTTCGGCATCTTTGCCCCGGTCGCGCAAACGACGTTCTAATTCCTCGAAACTGGGGGGTAGGATAAAGATTCTCCTCGCTTCGGGGAAGCTTTTACAGACCTGTCTGGCTCCCTCTAATTCGATTTCTAGAATTACGGTCTGGCCTGTTGCTAATTGAGCGGCGATCGCTGATTGGGGTGTTCCATAGTAGTTGCCCGCGTATTCGGCCGATTCTAGAAATTCTCCAGCTGCCATTTTCTCCTCAAAACTGGGACGGTCGAGAAAGTAGTAATCTTCCCCCTCAATTTCACCCGGTCGAGGTGGGCGCGTAGTAGCGGATACGGACAGGTAGAGGTTAGGGAAACGAGTTAGTAAATGCCGGACTAGCGTACCCTTGCCCACACCGCTAGGGCCGGTAATGACAATTAATTGACCGGGTTGCATGGGGTTAATAACTTAGTTGCTACTATTAACAGGCGCTTCCTTGTTGACCACGAAACGGTGAGCCACGGTTTCTGGTTGAATGGCCGACAGCACTACATGACTAGAATCGGTGATGATCACCGCACGAGTCCGTCTTCCATAGGTAGCATCGATTAAACAGCCTTTATCCCGAGCATCACTGATGATGCGTTTGATAGGAGCCGATTCTGGGCTAACGATGGCGATAACCCGATTAGCGGAAACAATATTACCGAAGCCGATGTTGATCAGTTGTATATCCATAAGTTAACAAAGGTGTAGTCCTTTGTACAAAAGAGTGTGGAGGTATGATTACAATGTTATCGAGAAAGATTTAGCCTTACAAGGCTAAAAATAACATTCTTAATCACATTTTAGTATTTTTTCAGGTTTTTTGCGATTTTAATTAAATTTGTTTACACGAGTCTCTATCTTAGGGAGTAAATAGTCCAAAAGTCGGGAAAATTAGGGAATTTTGGGGGTTTGGGGTGATGGGGAAGTTGGGTGTAGGGTGTAGGGTGTGGGGTGTGGGGTGTGGGGAGATGGGGTTTAGGGTGATGGGGTGATGGGGTGATGGGGTGATGGGGTGATGGGGTTTAGGGTGATGGGGTGATGGGGTGATGGGGTGATGGGGTGATGGGAGAACAAATAAAAATAATCTCCTGACTCCTGACGACCGGCTACTGACTCCTGATCACTGATCACTGTCAAGAATGTCCCCAGCAATGGCATGATAATTATGGTAACTAATAAGTATTCTCTATCCTTGGTGGGTGCGTCAGACTATGGGTTTTGCTGATCTATCGATCGCTGATATTGCGGCAGAGTACGATCTGGCCGATGAATCTGTGTTGTCACTTTGCGACCAATTAGGCATCTCCTATAAAGATCGGCAGACTAATCTCGCCCTAGAAGATGCTAAAGCAATTATCTCACTGATTTTATCCCAACGCTCAGGAGTAACCGCCTCGAAAACGGAAACGTCCCCTTGACTTTATTCCCCACTGCGATCTTCTCGGTGTCCGTGATCACTTAGAATCGATCGACACCCTCCCAGAGGAGAAAATTTTTTAGTCACCTTAAAATTCCCTTTCTTGGAACAATTGCGAGTAGGAGAACAATGATCAAACGTTTGATTGTGGCAGCGATCGCTGTAGTCTTTTTTGTATTACAATTCAATCTTAACGGCGCTAGTGCCTTAGAACTCAATGAAAAAACCCTCACCATCACCCTCAATGATGCGGGGGAATCGGTGACTTTGACTTCTGAACAAGCGACGGAAGGACAGAAACTTTTTGTCGCCAATTGTACTAAGTGTCACCTGCAAGGTAAAACCAAAACTAATAATAACGTCAGTTTGGGTCTGGGTGATCTGGCAAAAGCGGAACCTCCCAGAGATAATCTGTTAGCATTGATTGATTATCTAGAACATCCCACCAGTTACGATGGTGAAGATGATCTCAGCGAATTTCATCCCAATGTTAGCCGTCCCGATATCTTCCCAGAATTACGCAATCTGACCGAAGATGATGTGTATAACGTCGCCGCTTATATGTTGGTTGCTCCCCGTCTAGACGAGCGTTGGGGTGGGACAATTTACTTCTAAATTGCCCTCCATATATCCCTCTATCCCTCTAGATTTCTAGGGGGATTTTTGATTAGACAGCAAATAGTTGTAAAAATTCTTTGAGTTCATTTAATACCTCATGCTCAAAGTTGCAAATGTCTTTTTTGGTTAAAGCATGGGATAAATTACAATATTTCTTAGGATCTCTTTTTTCATTCTGTGATGGTGTATCTTCCCTGATATAGTTTTGAATCCACAATTTATCAATTTTTTTACGATTTATATCAGGGTAAGAGCATCTCAATTAGGCTTGACAAAAGGCTTTCAGCACAGCCATCATATAGTTATTATCCATGGCCGCCCGTTTACTTTTTTGTGCCAGACTACGTCGGTAAGTGGATTCCTGGTTAAGAGCGTTAAGTGCTACTCGTCTCAAGAATGCTCCCATTACGAGGGCTGTGACCGGAGCGAATCCGACATTTAAGTAGGTAGGCGTTAAAAGTTGTCAGATCCCCCCGCCTATCGGCACCCCCCTTATCAAGGGGGGCAGGGGGGATCGAACCTAAAATCCATTTTTAATTTAATTATAACCAGCTACTTATCTTCATTAAAAGTAACATCTAAAATCCAATGAGCCTGATTTTCAATGCCCCAATGTTTACGAATAGCATTACCTATTTTTTGAGCATCAGGAGGGAGAGAACTGAGATAAAATTGGACTTCACAAGTGGTTTTATTCCAAAGATGACGAACTCGTTTAACCATGATAATACTTTGAAGTCCTCGCCATTGAGCTTGTTGATAAAGACCGCCGAAAACTTCTAAGGGTACAGCCCAACACCAACGTTTTTCAAGGCGATGATGACCTTTTTCCAGACGGTAATCATAACTAAATTGAATACCATCAAATTGATGTGCTTGAGCTTGCTCAAACCAGTTTTTGACCTGAGTATAAAGAGTCGGATGATTAGCTTTAAGGGCGACAACGTAGTCAGCTTTTTTGGCTTGAATATGATTAA
>NZ_JADBUN010000078.1:0-33747 GCF_020245625.1 Microcystis sp. M049S2
AGCATCCCCTTGATTTTACTCATCCTTGCCCGATACGGTCTCTTAGCTTAAAAATTGATTGTTTTCGCCACGACCCCGGCGACTGTTCGAGTTTTGTCAGGGAGATTATGGTGGTGACCCTTGCTACGAAGCGGTCTTTTCTGACCAAGGTTGGGTTGAAGCATGAAACCCAACACCCGCATGGGTTACGCTACCGCTAACCCATCCTACAAATTACTCAAATGTAATCTGTAGAGAAGGTTTGGCAACTAGACCGAACTCCCTGGGGTCTTCTTCCTCTAAATGCAGTAAAATGGCTTCTTGGAGATTATTAACCACCTCGTCTAAGGTATTCCCCTGGGTGACAATCGAAATTTCCACGCATTCACCTACATATCCTTGTTGTTCACCAGAACGAATAATTGCATTAACTTTTGGACTTAATTTTGTCATAACTGCTCATGTTTATTTTCTGCTTATTTAGATTTATGGCAATTGAGCAAGGGACGGGTCTTTAATCGATTCTAACTGACTTTTTCCCTAAGCTGTCAAATTCATCTAGTTTTCTAGAAATCTCGGCCAGAGGTGAAAAAATCAACGACAATGATATAAATAGAGTTATCAACACAAGTAAAGCGATTATGACTGTAGCCACGACGAACGCCCGAGATATTTTCCGCTCCGCCTACGAAAACCGTTACACTTGGGATGAAGGATTTCCCGGTTACACTGCCGATATTATCCTCACCCAAGGGGAGGAAGTCCATACGGGCAAAATTCAAGTTAATGCCGATTATAGTGTGGAAGTAACGGGCATTGATGACGAGAAAGTGCAAGAAAGTATTTATAATCAAATGCGCGACATTGTTACTCACCGCAAAAGAGGCAATTTTGATGCTTCCCACGGCAAAAACCAGTTTAATTTTGGGCAAGATGATCCCACCGGTGCGGTAGAAATTCTTGTCACCGGCGATGCGATGGGGTCTAATTATAAAGTCCGCGGCCAGGAAATCTGTCAAGTCAGTCGAGTCATGGGACCGATGGCTTTTACTATTAATACCGAGGAAAGTCTCGATACGGGAGAAGGTTATATTTCTATTCGCTATAATGCCATTTTCCGCAATGCTAAAACCGATGAATTAAAGGGAAAACGTGACTTTAAGGAAACCTACGAAAAAATCGGTAATTATTATTTACCCTCCTGTCAAGTAATTAACGCAATCGATGCCGGGGGCGAAAAATCCACCACAGAATTTACTTTTATCAATCTACAGCTTTTAGAATCTTAAGGGTTATCCCCGCCCAAAAAGCGTTAGGATTGAAGTAACTACACTCTAATAAATCTCTGACCAGAGGCTGATTATGTCTTTAACACTGACTCCCGATAACGTCGAAAAAGTCTTAGATGAAATGCGCCCCTACCTGATGTCCGATGGTGGTAACGTGGAATTAGTCGAAATCGACGGGCCAGTCGTCAAAGTGCGTCTTCAAGGCGCTTGCGGTTCCTGTCCCAGTTCCACCATGACCCTAAAAATGGGCATCGAACGTCGTCTCCGGGAAATGATTCCAGAAATTGCCGAAGTTGAACAAGCTCTCTAAATCTTGGGTTAATTAATTCTCACTAGCGCCCGATTGTTAATTTAATTAGCGATCGGGCATAATATTAATTATATATTTTTTTCTGCAAGATCGATAAAATTACAGAATTAATTAAGGTAAAAAGTATCTTTTTTAGCCGATTAACCAGCCAATTAAGCATTAAGATATACTTGAAAATTTTTATTAAAACTCAAAAATTATGACTGAAAATATCCCCACCATTGTGGTCATGCACGGCGACCAAACTGGAGAAGAACTATTACTAGAAGCCCTGAGAGTATTGCAACCCTCGATAATTCGTCAACCGCTTAACTTTGCCGATTTTGATCTTAGTTTAGCCCAGCGTCGCCAGAGTAACAATCAAGTGGTTCATGAGGCCGCCGAAGCGACTCTAAAAACCGGATTAGCTCTCAAAGCTGCCACTATTACCCCAGAAATTAAAGGAGATGTGGGCAGTCCCAACGCTATTTTAAGAGAAGCAATGAATTCTCAGGTAATTCTCCGTATCGGTCGCCGTATCCCCGGTATTCGTCCGATTGGGGGCGTTTATTCTCCCATTGCCATTGTCCGCATGGCCGTTGATGATGCCTACGGGGCCAAAGAATGGCGAGAAACCACTGCCACCGGCGATGAAATTGCCTATCGCACCTCCCGCATTTCTAGGGCTACCAGTCGCGCTGTGGCCGAGTTTACCTTTCAACAGGCCAAAAAAACCGGGGCGCGGGTATTTGGCGGCCCAAAATTCACCGTTAGTGCCACCTACGAAGGGATGTTTAAAGAGGAATTAGACGCGGCGGCCCAAAGACATCCGGAAGTGCGTTATCAACCCCTGTTAATTGATGCAACTTTTGCCCTACTTTTACAAACCGACGGCGAAGCTTTGGTGATTCCAGCACTTAATCGCGATGGCGATTTATTATCTGATTTTGTCTTGCAACTCTATGGCAGTATTGCCGGGGCCGAAAGTTTAGTTTTGGGATTTGATGAGGAGACATTAGCGGTTAAAACTATTATGGCAGAAGCTCCCCACGGCACTGCCCCCGCTTTAGAGGGCAAAAATATCGCTAATCCCATGGCGATGATTTTAGCCTCGGCAGCTTTGTTAGGTTATATCGAAACTAGCGAGGCGCGTAAAGCTTCCAGGGCAATTTATGAAAGTGTCTTTGAAACTATTCACGAGGGCAAAAAAACCCCCGATTTAGGGGGCCAAATGACCATGAGTGAGTTTACCGATGAGGTGATTCGTCGCGTGGTCAGTAAGTTAGAAGTTTGGTCTGCTTTGGGGTAAACGAACTCATCTGATTGCTATCTTAACAGGAGTTTGAAGAAAAGCTAATCCCAAAAAATAAGAATTGTTGCAAAGGCCTTGCTTTTGTTTGTTTTGCGGAGAAATAACGGCTACCTTTGAAGTGTGTAACAGAGTCCCTTTGCAGGATTAGGATAAGAACAATGAAACTACAAACTTTGACAAAAACTCTGACCATTGCTCTGATTGGTGTAGGAGCTGCCTTGACCTTACAATCACCGAGCCAAGCTCAAACCATATTCGAGTGTCTTGTACCAATGACGGGCCCCTATATAGGAGTTCCCACAACCTATGCCAAAGTCGGCCCTAATGAATACAAAGCTGTGATTCGTTGGGTTTCTCGTTATTTTAGTGGTTCCGGCTACACTCCCATGCAACGTTGTCAAGAAGTGACCGGAAGATTCAATGCCCTTTACGCTCGACCAAGCGGAATTGATATTATTACCACTGGCTATCTCAATGGTCTGCCGGTCATCTATTCCCCCAGTGATGGACGAGAACGGGCTAATAGTGCTAACCTATTATTCACCCTCAAGAGAGGGGAAAACGCAACCCAGAAAATCGCACAGCTATTTGACCTCCGGGAGGGGGCCAGCAGCAGTCCTTTGTTTGAAAGCTCATCGGATTCTGCCACTGTCCATTTCAACAAATTCCTAGAAAACGCTCCCGCAGAAACAAATCCGGCTACTGGTTCGTCCTCTTCTCCGGCGCCAGGGACTTCCCCCGAACAGTCGCCCCAAAAACCATCAGGCGGTTCTGTTTGGTAAACTTTTCTAGTTCTATAGATAGGAGCATAGTGATCAAGTGAGTCGGGCGATAAAAAGAATTTTGGCTGGTGCGGGCGGTTTATTATTGGGACTGTCCACACTTTTGCTTGCTGTCCCAAGCTATGCTCCCGCTCTGGAACCTAACCAGGCCAATGCCTATAGCTCTCAACAACTTTCACAACAACAGCTGCTTCAGTTGGCTAGAGCAATTACCGTTAAGGTGTTATCAGAGCAAGGCTGGGGTTCGGGCATTTTAGTTGAAAAGCAGGGTGCTTCCTACAAAGTTCTCACGAATGACCATGTTTTAGGGCGGGATCGCTCTCGGGGTTGGCAAATACAAACCCCTGACGGCAAGATACATCGGGGTCAGTTGGTCAGAACAATTCGCTTGAATAATTATGATTTAGGCTTAATTTCTTTTCGCAGTAGCCAAGTTTATTCTATTGCTGATTTGGCTAATGTTGATGATCTCGCTATCGGAGATGAAGTTTTCGCCGCCGGCTTTCCCTACGATGGCGATCGCCCGACAGAACAGGGATTTACCTTCACCGTGGGTAAAGTGTCGCTTTTGAGTGATAAATCCTTTTCGGGAGGCTACCAAATCGGCTACACCAATAAGATTAAAAATGGCATGAGTGGCGGACCGCTGCTGAATCGGCAAGGTAAAGTTATTGGTATTAACGGGATTCATGCTTATCCTCTCTGGGGTAAATCCTACGTTTTTGCTGACGGAACAGTGACTTCACCAGCACTGTGGGAACAAATGAGTCGATTAAGTTGGGCGATTCCTATCGGGACTTTTTTACAATCGGGGTCATCTTCTCCATCTGCTTCCAGTCGGCAACGGCCCGCAGTGTCACCCCCACCGCTTCCCACCCATAGAGAACCCACTTTCTGGGAAGATTTTCCTTCTCCATCCTCGTCAACCCCAAGAGAAAAGAATCCCGCTCGCACACCACTCTGGTAAATTCCACTCAACTGTATTTTTAAACCAGATGAGCAACAATTTCTTGAAAATTTCCGCCGCCCTAGTTAGTATAGCGGTGTTTGTGGTTTCTCCTCAGATTGCTAAGGCATCAACAACTGAGCAGATAGAAAAAATTGCTGAAAAGATTACCGTTTTAATCCCCTCAGAAGAAGAGGGGGCGAATGGGAAAATTATTTCCAATGGCTCTGGATCAATTATTGCCAAAGAAGGAAGAGTTTATACTGTTCTTACTGCCAGTCATGTGATCTGTAAAGATGCTAGAGATGCCTGCAAGTTCTATTACGATCAACTTAAAATTATTACCTGGGATGGCAAGCAATATCCGCTCGATTACAATAGCATCAAAAAATTACCAGGAGTAGATCTAGCTCTCGTGCAGTTTCAGAGCGACCAAAATTATCAGTTAGCGACCTTGGCTAACTATCAAGTAGCTGACGAACAATTTATTTTTGCTTCTGGATGGCCCGACCCGAAATTTATCGGCAAGCGGAAACGATTGTTCAATGTGGGGAAAGTGCTGCCCAAATACATTACACCCTTGCTGAAAATATTTCCCCCAGAGTTGGGGTATGAGATAGTTTATACCAGTGTCACTTATGGGGGCATGAGTGGCGGTCCAGTGTTGGATCTCAATGGACGAGTCATCGCGGTTCACGGACAAAATGAAGCCGAAAAAATCGAAAAGGTTCCCGTGCCAATTGGCTTTAGTCTCGCTATTCCCATCACTACTTTTTTGAAATTAGCACCCCAGTCTGGCATTCAAGGGCAGATAAATGTCGAAAATTCGCCCCCCAATGCCTTATCTTTGCAAGAAATTGGTGATGAATTATACAAGGCTTTTGAAGTTCCCAATAATAACGATACTAATCCCCTAAACTGGCTTAATCAAGGCAATAAAATGTGGCGGTTAGGACAATTAGCCCTCGCCTATGCCGCCTATGAAAAAGCCTTGCAACTCGATGCTCAACTCTATCAAGCTTGGTACGGGAAAGGTCTGGTCTTGACCTACTGGAAACGCCCCCAAGAGGCGCTGGCCGCCTACGAACAAGCTCTCAAAATTAATCCTAACTCCGATACCGCCAAAAAACTGCGCGACAAGCTCCAAGAATCTTTAGGGGGAAGAAATACCCCTCCTGTAACTCCCTCACAGCCAACCACCGCGCCCACCGTGGAGCCTTCACCACAGCCCTCTAATCCAAGGAGACTATGGTGAAGTGAGCAGGGAAAATGCGGGTTAGCTAATAGTCGGTTGGACCAATTTAGCTAAGGATGCTTGAATTGCTCGTAGTTCTGCGGGGGGATTGCGGAGAAACTCTTCGTTACTGGCTAAAATCATCGCATTATAGGCCAGCACCGCCGCCAGCAATTTAGCTGGCACTACCTTGTCATCCCTGGTCAGTTTCTCTAAGCTGGCCAATAAGTCTTGAATAACATTTAATGGCGGTGCGCCGGGGGCTGAGTAAAGAGCGGCGGTGACAGCATTGATATTATTACCCGCCTGTGCATCCGTTGTTAAGATGCTCAGTAGCGATTGCTGAACGGCTGCGGGAATCGGGGTACCCGTGGGGGAGGTTAAATTATTATCAGCTAACAGAGTATTCAGAGAAGCAGCCGCCTGATTAACAGCGATTTGAGCCGGTTCTCCCCCCTGAAATCCCGTTACCGTCCTGGTGCCGGGGAAAGTTTGACCGGCAAAATCACCGGTGGAAAGAATTGCCCCAGTGGCATCGGATTGGTTGCCGGTTTGCGCCATAACGGGAGAGACTAGGGAATTGGTCAGCAAAACCGCCGCCACTAGGGAAACTTGCCAATTAGTCAACCATTTCATCAACATGGTCTTAATCCTCATTCAAAAAGCTAAATTAGACAATCTAAAAACCGACTAACGGGGGAAAAAGTAATTGTAGCCGATACTCATGACGAAGCGAGCGCCGTCCCCAGCATTGCCCGTTAAATCAGCACCGGCAAGGTTAATCGTCAAGGGGACTTTCGGGAAAGGAATCAGGGAGATACCTGCGTTTAAATCTTGACCCGACCATTCGACAATGGCCGAGACCGGTTCAACAATTCTTAAACCAGCACTAGCAAAGACACCGAGGGAATTTACCCCATCTTCGATGGCTCCTTCCGAGCGAAAACGACCACCACCAACACCCAAAGAGAGCGTCAATTGACTAAAGGGTTCTTTCGTTGTTTCTGTGAACTGAAAAAATTTGCTCACCACCCCGTAGATACTGCTACCGGCATCTGTCCCACCCCAGTTAATAGCATTTTCAAATCCTAGGGCGACAGCAAAACCTTCTGGCAGAGAACGGTGAATTTTAAAGCTAAAACTACCCCGTCCAGCGTTATCACCAAAAAGGCTCAAAATCGCCATAGTTACATCCAAACCGACAATTTTCTGGGGTTCTCCTAAACCGACCCCTAGGGCTAACCCACCATCTGCTTGATTGGTAAAACGGGTTCTCGACTGGAAAGCGAAACCACCGAAAATCTGCCCAAGACTTGCTCCAAAACCGATGGGAGTAGAGATACTGGCACCAGGGGCAACCACAACTTCCGCCAGTTTCGCAGAAAGGGTTTGCGGTTCCTCAATCAGAAACTCTTGACGTAAACGCTGCAATTCGGGAGAAACATTGGTATCAACGGGGGTGGATGCCTGTGCTTGCCATTTTTCGACTTCTGGAGAGTTATTATCTCCTGCTGGTAAAAGCTGACTCGCTTGCATTGTCCCTAGATTCGCCTTCCATTCTTCTAGGGTTGAAATTGTCCCGGTCTTTTCTGTTGCTAGAGTATCGAGGGAAGATTTCTCTAGTTTATTTTCTAAGGATGAGGGCAGATTACTATCGGCTAA
Organism: Microcystis sp. M049S2; assembly: GCF_020245625.1. Classification (NCBI taxonomy): domain Bacteria; kingdom Bacillati; phylum Cyanobacteriota; class Cyanophyceae; order Chroococcales; family Microcystaceae; genus Microcystis; species Microcystis sp. M049S2. The sequence goes on from NZ_JADBUN010000078.1 coordinate 7,494, forward strand.
TCCCTCTGTTGTCGAGAAGGAATTGGTTGTCAGAACTCTTTCTGTCCTCTCTAATTCTACGGGGGAATTAATGATAATTTTTTCCTGGGATACCCGAATAGAAGCAGCGTCAATGTCTAAGGGGGAAGGAATGGCTTTCACCCCATCGCAAAGTATGGCCGTCCCTAAACAGTAGGTAATGAAAATTCCTCCAGAAAATATCTGTCTCATCTGGCTGTTTCTTTTGGCTTTTTTTAATAACACTTCCAGCTTTCCTCACGGACGAAATTAATTTGCAAGAATTGTAACTGATTTATTCTTAGATAGCAAGTTATCAAAGTTGTCCGTTATCAATCATGGAATCCCCCGGCTCTCCTTGAAGTTGGTGTGATAATCATTGCTTATCATTGGTGTGAGTCTTGCTAGGCAAGGCTTTGAAGACTATCTTTCTGGAAAGAAAATTATCCCTACAGAAACGAGAAGAACCATCTTTCCTTTACTGGTGTCTGCAATTGTCAATTCACCTCCCCCATCGCCATTACTGAAGCAAATCCTTGCCCTCACTGGAACTATGGTTTAAAAATTTCCTTGATTCTTTTTGGCCCTAGTCTGCCTAAATGAAGTGTAAAAAATTTACCACCTCTATTTCTGGATTCGCCGGTTGTGCTGCGTCTCTGTTCAGGAATCAAATAGGCGGATTATATTGCTAGAACTAAAAAAAGCGGGTTGAACCCCGCTTGTCACCAAAAACTAAGCTAACTTAAAGGCATCTCGCCAACACCAGCGCAACAGGGTAAAAGCTATTAAACCTTTAACCACTTCTAGAAACCAGTAACCAATCTGCAAAGACATCATTTCTCCCGACATTCCCGACGCGGTAACGGGAGCTAGTAAACCCATAGCACTCAGATTAGGAGTGAGAAAATAGGTGTAAATTAGGGTGATTACTAAGAGAACACCGGCGAATAGAAGCGATCGATGTTCGGGGAGATGGATTAAGGTATGATAGCGGTGGAAGACAACAAAGCTACACAGCACAATCGCCGCACAAACTAATTCCAGATGGTTAAAAATGCCAAATAGCAAGTAACCGGCACTGGCAAAGCCATTTTGTGTCATCATGCCAGCTACGGATAAGCTGGGAAGAATGATTAAATCGATGACGAAACTGGCACTTAACCAGAAACCAAGAACAACCATGGCTAAGGTTGTCCAATTAAACCAAGACCAATAACGCTCAACAAAAGTTTTCATTAGGCTTGCTCCTCCTTGCCTTTATAATTTAATTGTAAAGAGCGTTCGCCAAAATTTTGGCCAGTTTTTTGGTAATTCTTAGCAATTCTTATCAATTCTTATAATATCAACTTAGTTTTCCAGAAGGGCAACCAAGCAATACCGCTCTTACCTCTAGATTTGGCTACCCGCTCGGAGCAGAATTGTAAAGATTTATCAACAAGTGTTTATAAAAACCTTTAAATATTGACCAAGGTGACGATTCTAGACTTACCCTAAAACAATAACTGACTATCTACGGGTTTACTGTTATGGATAAGGATTTTCGTAACTATCGCATGGTTTGCACCCTCACCTTCGGAGATATTTACGGACAAATAATCGTCTGGTTAATCGTTATTTTTCTTACTCTGGCTTCCACTCTAGCTCTTTGGAGTAGCACTAGACAAATTTTTGCCCTCGCTACCGTGGGGTTAGTCGTCGTCCTCTCTTTGCCTTTTTTACTCTTTGCTTTCGTTACTACCCTCCTCAATCATATTGAATTCGTTCCCATCGAAACGGAAACCAATATTCGTCGTGGTTCTGTACCCGGAGTTAGCGGCAGTCGTGTACCCGCAGCCAGCTAAATCCCCAATAAATAATCTGGAGACGTTGTCAGCAACGTCTCCAGCAGTTTTTGCCCTTGTTTGCGTCGGGGTTTCTCCCTCTTAATTTTTGTTAATTTTTGTAAATTTAACTTGTTTTAAAACACTTGGTCTGGTAGCGATTATCTAGAGAAGAATAGATGAAAGAGGGAAATTGTCAAGAGAATAATCTTGTTTGCTGCCTGATCCCGGTCAATGATAAATTTTTAAATACTTAGTCTTTTACATTTTCCCAACTCTCGGAGTGATCCCCGATGTTAAAAAATCTCTTTGGTGGCAAAAAATCTGACTTTTACCTAGAACTAAAAGAAACCGATGGTGAACAAAAAGCGACAGCAACCACGGCAGCAGCCGCACCTGTGGTGGAAGCACCCGCCCCTGCTGTGGAGTCTGCTGCCGCCCCTGTAGCCGAGAAAAAAACCCAAAAAACTTCTATCAAGAAAGAAAAGCAAGTAAAAGAAACTCCAGCTGCTCCTGTGAGCGCACCGGCACCCGTAGCCGCTACTAACGGCAAAGTAGAGCCGCAAGAAGTGGAATTTGCGACAAAATACTTGATTACTCCCAGTATGTCTCGCCGTCGTCCTGGTCCTAGTTTGAATGGTTTCAAAGACATGGCGCGCAAGGCGAAACTACCTGCTAACCGCGGCTAAATCCCCCCAAATTGCTTTCTCAACAAAAAAAAAGGAGAGCTTTCTTTGACTCTCCTTTTTCATCAGGGTGCATCTACTGACTCAAGTTTAGCAGAGAGTTTTTTTGAGGTTGGTTATTTAGGTTACTCCCCAGAGTATTTTGGGGATAATTATTGCCTGTCTTTTTGGGTAACTTTTAAAACCTAGGACTAGATCGAACTGATCAAAGCTGTGATCACCACTACCCCGATTTGTTTCCAGTTTTTCAGTTTCCCGACTTTTTCGGCGAGATCGGTGGAAAAGAGAAATAGATAATCAGTCTTTGATAACTGGATTTAGGATAAAATAAGTGTAACTGATTGCACTGGGCGGGCAAAATCCCGATTGCCCTGAAAGCGACTCTGTGAGAGAGCTTTTAATTCTCGTTCTAGGTGGGCTAAACACTTCTGCTTGGTGCCTGCTCCTTGTGGCGACTAGGCACTGGAACAGTCGCTAGGTTCTATCCAGCAAAGACATTATCAGAAATCGGGCTAAAATAGAAAAAACTCATCCTCAGCGACCACGGCGATGGCAGACGAAACGGCGAAAATCAAGCTTTATCGGAAAACCTATCAACTTCCCCAACTAAATCGCCCCGATTTATTAGTTTTGCAGGATCAGATTCAAGAAAGACAGCAACTGATTAAAACCGGAAAACGGGTTCGCAATACATGGTTAGGATTGAGGAAAAAAGAAGAACCCCTCAATTTCGAGGAAACTTTTCAAGAATTGGAAAGATTAGTCAAGGACTATAACCAGTTAATCAGATTTCTCACCGACCATAAGGATGAATACCGGCGGTTTTTCCAGTCACTGACCGAGGAAATCAAGGAGGCAGTGGCGGTTAAATGCCAGAAATTGGCAGAAACAGAGCGAAAACGCCAATCTTTGGAGAATAGCATCGGCTCGGCTGAACTGCGAGATACCCTGAGACTACAGAAACAGCAGATTTTCCGCACCGTGATTCTTGTTGGTCGCGCCAGCTTGCTCATGCTCAAGAAAATCGACCTAATCAGCGAAAGTATCCAGAAATTAGCTGAAGATCAGGATACACAAAAACAGGTTTTCTCGAAAATGATCGGCGAGTTGAACGGGTACAAACAAGTGTATCAGTTGCAGCTGGAGTTAGATAGTCTGGAAAAAGAAGCGATCGAAATGGCCAAAGTAGCCATTAATCCAGAACAATACCTAAAACCAATTATCGGGCAGTTTCAAGGCTTAATCGATCGAGTAGCGACCATTGACAGCGAACTTTCCCGCAGTGTCAGCGAAGTTGAATCCCTCGTCCAAAACATTCTCAGTTCCGAATCGGCCGTATCTTTCCGCAAAAACGAGAATCTATCGGCTAGTTTGCTCAATTTCCTCGTCACCAGCGAAGAAAAGCGCGGCCGTTTAGCGATCGCATTAGAGCGAGCCGAGCAGGAAGGATGGCAATGGACGGAAGTGGAAATCCCCGACGAGGAAATCGAACTGGAAACCGCCATTCAACGCATCAACAACCATGTAATCGAGAGAGTCGGGAATTTTATCACCTCCGTCGTCGGTGACTCTCCTATTCCTCAAACTTCATTTACCGAAAACCTACCCAATGGGATAACACTGGAGATGGTGAACTTACCAGCAGGTGAGTTTCTCATGGGATCTCCTGACAGTGATCCCGATGCTCGAAGTTATGAAAAGCCTCCACACCAAGTTAACGTCAACAGTTTTGCGATTGGTAAATATCCAGTGACTCAGGCACAATATGAAGCAGTAATGGGAACCAATCCCTCTTATTTTCCAAACAATCCCCAAAATCCCGTAGAAAAGGTTAGTTGGGACGATGCTCAAGCCTTTTGTCAGAAATTGAGTCAAATAACCGGGAAAACCTATCGCCTACCGACAGAAGCGGAATGGGAATATGCCTGTCGTGCGGGGACTACTACTCGCTTTTATTTCGGTGATGATGCTAATCAGTTAGGAGATTACGCTTGGTATGACGGAAATTCTCAGCAGACAATTCATCCTGTGGGTCAGAAAAAGCCCAATGCTTGGGGACTCTATGACATGAGTGGCAATGTTTGGGAGTGGTGCGAAGACAATTGGCACGATAACTATAAGAATGCGCCAAAGGATGGTAGTGCTTGGCTAATAAAGGATAATTATTCTCAAATACTGCGGGGCGGTTCTTGGTTCAGCGATCCGCCTCACTGCCGTTCTGCTTACCGCTTCAACTACGACCGCCGCGACTACGACTTCTACGACTACGGTTTTCGGGTGGTGTGCGGTGCTGGGAGGACTCTGTAACCCTTATTTTCTTTTTACCCTTTTTACCCTTTTTCTCTTTTTGCCGCCCTTAGGCGGGTCGATTTTTGTTTTGAGATTTTCTAGGGTGCGTACTAGGCAGCTTTTGCCTTTTTGGGAGCGGTTTAAGCGGGTTATATATAGCGTTTCTGATTCAGAAGAGGTACATTTCCGATCCTGAACAGCTTAATCAGCAAAGGTTTAAGTGTGCCGCACAGATGCGAGAACCGCTATAATCATTTCAGATAAGTCTGATACACTCTAGACCAGTTAAACTCTTATGGACTCTGGCATTGATATTCTCAATCTTAATTGAAATGACTATAACAGTAAAGGGATTGGGGGAGGTTCGGCTAATCTAACAATAAGCGGGTTAAATGCGTCTTAGCTTACTACCGTTTGTTGTTTGGAAACGGGGAAAATATTATCTTAAGGTCGATAAAAACGGAACTTCACAGGATTGTCCGAATTGTGGCGCGATTACCGGCAAAAAGGCGTTATCGGAAAGAGTTCACCGGTGTGATTCTTACGGCCACATCGAACCGAGAGATAGGGCATCAGCGAGGGTAATCGAGAACCGAGGAAAAAACGCGGTCGGGCTGACCGTGTTAGAAAACGCTCGCGGAGGCGATCGGTTGGAGATCGTCCGGTTAAACCCGGTCGATCTAGTTAGGGTTGACTGAAAAAGTTTTTCGTGGGGGCAGGGTGTGGGGTGTGGGGTGTGGGGTTTTACCCATTTTCAGACGGTCAATTACCTAATTTTCAGGAAAAAAGTACCTGAATTTTCCCCCCGATCACTCCAATGGTCAGCACTTTTTGAGGAAAAAAAAGTCTAAAAGTCTTACCCAACAAGGTTTTTAGATTTATTCAGCAAGTCCTAAGTAGTCGTGCAGAATTAATTTCCCAGTAGAGATAGGCACTCTTACAAGAGACAGCCATCAGCTGTTTTATCCCTACTCCCCTGCTCCCTAATCTGTTTCCCAACCCCCAAAACCCGATCAAAATAAAAGACAGCCAGAAGCCTTTATTCAGCTTCTGACTGGCGGAATTTTAACGACGACGGGTTCTTTGTCGTCTTCGGGCTACTGCTTTACGCTTTCTCTTTTCTTGAGGGGTTTCAAAAAATTGGTGCTTCTTGATATCCGCATAAATTCCCGCTTTCGCTACCTGTCGCTTAAAACGACGCAGGGCTGATTCGATCGCCTCGTTCTGACCAACTACCACTTGGGTCATTAACCTAATTCACCTCCTTTAATTGCTCTCTGCCTAAAAAATGCCAACTTCTAACTATAGCACAATCTAGGGTAAAAAGCGATCAAGGCGGCCTTTAATCAGCAATTCTAAATTTGCCCTGTAGCAAGGCTTTTGGGAGTTAGTTCGCATAATACGGGGTAAAATTCAAGGGGATGGCGAATTTCATTTCACGAGTCTTCGGGCTTTTGACGTGATAGTACACCCAAAGTTGCCCCAAAAATCTCCCTTTAAAATGTTCTTTAAATCCCTAAAAGGCTTGCTGTGTCTAAAACTGAGAATTGCTGCGGTTGATAGCTCTTTATTGCTAACTGGACCGACGATGATCTATTCTGGATCCTAGCCCGACTCGCGAATCCCCACCGCCAAAAAAGAATAATGTACTGCGATTACCTGGTTCAAATCCTCACCGCACGCGTCTACGATGTCGCCCAAGAAACCCCCTTGGAATTTGCCCCCAATCTCTCCCAACGCTTGCACAATCAGCTGTTACTCAAGCGCGAGGATATGCAGTCGGTTTTCTCTTTTAAACTGCGCGGCGCCTACAACAAAATGGCGTATTTGTCAAGGGATTCGTTACAAAAAGGTGTGATTGCTGCCTCGGCGGGAAACCATGCTCAGGGAGTCGCTTTGGGGGCGCGGCAATTGGGAACCCAAGCGATTATCGTTATGCCTGTCACCACTCCGCAAGTCAAAATCGACGCAGTAAAAGCCCGGGGGGGGATTGTCGTCCTGCACGGTGACACCTACGATGATGCCTATGCTTACGCGCGGCAGTTAGAAGCGGAAAAAGGCTTAACTTTTATCCATCCCTTCGATGATCCAGAGGTAATCGCCGGCCAGGGTACGATCGGTATGGAAATTTTACGACAATATCAGCAACCGATCGAGGCGATTTTTGTCGCTATTGGTGGCGGTGGACTTATATCAGGTATTGCAGCCTATGTCAAGCGTTTACGCCCAGAAATTAAAATTATCGGGGTGGAACCTGTGGATTCAGACGCGATGAATCAATCCCTAAAAGCCGGTTATCGGGTGCGTTTGTCCCAAGTGGGATTATTTGCCGACGGGGTGGCGGTGCGCGAGGTGGGAGAGGAGACTTTTCGTCTCTGTCAGCAGTATGTGGACGAGATTATCCTCGTGGATACGGATGATATTTGTGCGGCGATTAAGGATGTTTTTCAAGATACACGCTCGATTTTAGAACCTGCGGGGGCGTTAGCAGTAGCAGGAGCGAAAGCTTATGTAGAAAGAGAGGGAATTGAGGATAAAACCCTCGTTGCTGTGGCTTGTGGGGCGAATATGAACTTTGATCGTCTGCGGTTTGTGGCGGAAAGGGCGGAATTAGGGGAACGGCGCGAGGCGTTGTATGCTGTGACTATTCCCGAACAACCGGGCAGTTTACGGCGTTTTTGCGAATGTGTCGGCAAACGCAATTTAACCGAATTTAGTTATCGCATTGCCGATGAAAAAGAAGCGCATATTTTTGTCGGCGCCCAGATCGAAAATCGCAGCGATGCCAAGAAATTAGCCGAGAGTTTTGAAGCTTGCGGCTTTAAAACCCTCGATATTAGTGATGATGAATTGACTAAATTGCATCTGCGCCACATGGTGGGAGGGCGATCGCATTTAGCCGATCATGAATTATTTTATCGCTTCGAGTTTCCCGAACGACCGGGGGCTTTAATGAAATTTGTCGCCTCCATGAGTCCCCACTGGAATATCAGCGTTTTCCATTATCGCAATAACGGGGCCGATTACGGGCGCATCGTCGTGGGCATACAGGTCCCCCCCGATGAAATGAATCAATGGCAAGCTTTTCTCGATACTCTCGGCTATCGCTATTGGGATGAAAGTCAAAACCGGGCCTATCAGTTATTTTTAGGTTAGAGTCGGCTGAATAAATCTAAAAACCTTGTTGGATAAGGCTTTTAGACTTTTTTGACCTCAAATCGGGGGTAAAATTCAGGCACTTTTTCCCTGAAAATTAGGCAACTGACTACCTCAAAATCGGTAAAACCCTACACCCTACACCCCACACCCCACACCCCACACCCCACACCCTGCCCCCACCAACAAACTTTTTCAGCAAACCCTAGGTTAAATCGCCATTTTTAGGAAGTTATCAGTACATATGAATCAAGATTTTCCCCATATTTCCGTTTTGAGTCAAGAATTAATCGCCGGCTTAAATATTCAACCCGGGGGGCATTATCTCGATCTTACCCTAGGGGGTGGTGGACACAGCCGCCTGCTTTTAGAAGCTCATCCTGAAACGACAGTAACCGCCATCGATCGCGATCAAAGCGCCCTAGAAGCCGCTAAAATTAGTCTTGCCCCCTACCTAGATAGCCGTTTAACCCTCTGGTGGGGGAACTTCGCCGATTATAACGGACAAAATAGCAGTTTTGATGGTATTATCGCCGATTTAGGAGTCAGTTCTCCCCAATTCGATCAGAGCGAGCGCGGCTTTAGTTTTCGCCACACGGCAGCCTTAGATATGCGGATGGATCGCTGTCAATCCCTGACGGCAGCCGATATTATTAACCATTGGCACGAAAAAGAATTAGCAGATCTTTTTTATCAATACGGAGAAGAACGTTTATCTCGTCCTATTGCTCGCTCAATCGTCCAAAAACGTCCCTTTACTACCACCACTGAATTAGCGGCTGTCATCGCTAGTTCTGTACCCGCTAGTTATCGTTATGGACGTATTCATCCGGCAACGCGGGTTTTTCAAGCCCTACGCATCGCTGTTAATCAAGAATTAGATTCTCTGCAACAATTGTTAAATCAAGCCCCCCACTGGCTAAAATCCGAGGGAATTATCGCTATGATCAGTTTTCATAGTCTAGAAGATCGTCTGATCAAGTATGGCTTTCGCGAAAATAATTCCTTGAAAATTATCACGAAAAAGCCGATTATTCCCAGCCGGGAAGAACAGGCTAAAAATCCCCGTTCTCGTTCAGCTAAACTAAGAATAGCCCAAAAGATAAGCTGTTCTTAATTTAAATTGCTTATTGAGATGAGGCAAAAGGCAACAGAAAACAGGGAGAAGAAATAATCAGTTTTTAATAACTGGATTTAGTATGAGCTTAAAGTAAAAACCAAGAAAAAAAGCCGGTATTTATTCTTGAAAATCATTGACTAAAATAACGCAGTCCTTTTACCAATCTTTCTACTGCCGTTAAAGCCGTTTCTGGAGATAAAGCACCGTAGGCAAGACGCAAATAACAGCCCTCTGTTATCCCAAAAGTTGAACCGGGTAACACTGCCACCCGCTGCCGCTCAATTAAACTTTTAACTAACTGAAAATCATTCTTGTCTGTGGTAATTTTCAGGAAGAAATAAAAAGCCCCTTCCGCAGTGGCAACATCACAGATATCACCGATTGATTCGAGAGCATTCAGGCAAATTTCTCTAACTTGACTGATGGTTTTTAACTGTTCTAAAGGATAGCTTTTACCCACCTGTAACGCCCCTAGGGCCGCGTATTGCGAAATCACTGGCGGACAGATTAAAATAGTATCCTGAATCTTATTAATCGCCTCAGATAAATGTTCTGGTACTACCATATAACCAATGCGCCAACTGGCAAAACCGTAGGCTTTTGAGAGACTAAATAAGGAAATAGTCCAGGATTCACTGCCAACAATTGCCGCCGGAGAAAAGTGGCGAGCATGGTTATAGGTAAAATACTCATAAGCTTCATCATGAATGTGATAGATGCCCTTTTTTTGACAGATTCGATTGACTTCTCTTAGGGTATTTTCTGGATAAACTACTCCCGTGGGATTATTAGGAGAAATCGTCACCACTGCCTTAGTTTTTTCCGTGATTGCCTCTTCAATGGCAGCCGGACGCAATTGAAAATTTTTGTCTGTGGCGACCAAAATTACTTGACAATCAGCCATTTTTATGGCCATTTCATGATTGAAATAAAAGGGAGTGTTGAGAATAATTTCATCCCCCGGGGAAGTAATGGCTAAAATGGCATTCATAAAAGCCATATTACTGCCCGCCGTCACAAAAATTGCCTGTTTATCGCTGATTTCTATCCGATTATCTTCGGCTAGTTTTTGCCGAATTACTGCTAATAAGGGGGGAATTCCCGCCACAGATTGATATTGATGATTTTTGGGATTAGCTAAAAATAAAGATAGAGATTCGATCGCTTCCTGGGGTGGATAATAGGAAACAATCCCTTGACCTAGGGAAATAGTGCCGGGGTTCGCTTTAATTAATTGACCGACCACGGGAATAATTGGTGTTTGCACCCCGTCCATGCGAGAGAGAAGGTTTTTCATCAGTTGGCAAGAGATTTGAAGGTATATTGGGGAGGATTGGCTGATTCGATCTCAAACAAAAGATTAATCGCCCGGTAATATCCCAAAGTAATCCTATCGCCACTTTTCAGCTTTTTGCGTCCCGATTGCAGATTTTCCCCATTAAGATAAGTGCCGTTAAGACTGCCAGCATCTTCTAGATAAAAACCGTCTTTTTCTACATAAATAATCGCATGGACGCGGGAAACTATTTCCGCATTAGGAAGATGGGAAAGATTTAAATCTACCGTCACTTTCGGATTGACCTTTCCCAGATAAAAACAGTTTTTCCGTCCCGAAATTTCCAAGAGAGTCCCCGTTTCTTCGTGGAGGAGAAAAGCCTTAGACACTTTTTTTAAGGGTTTTTCATTCAACTAATCAATGGAGCCGAGCAGAGTCGAACTGCTGTCCAAATTAGGTATTGACTGTCCGTTCATTCACAGGTTTAGTTTCGATTACCCTCGAAACGGGGACTGTCACTTATCCCGGACAGTGGGATGCTCTAGTTAAAGCTTAGACGGTTAACTAACTAGAGAAAGTTAAACGTGGCATCCGTTGGGGGTTTATCCATAGTCCTTAACGGAGTCAAACTATGAATGCTCGAGTCGATTAGAGACTATTAGGCAGCTACAGGAGCGGCTTTACGAGCGAAAGGAACGATGTTGTTCGCATTTACTTTTTGTTTGAGCCTTTGATTTACGAGAGGAGACTCACTCTCGACCTGTATCACGGGGGAGCTTTCGCTAACCTGTCGAAACCGTTACGGCCCCTTGTGCTTACATTCTGATTATAGCACATTTTTTGATTAAGCTAATTGTGGCTCAATTGGGATTTTTCCGATCTTCCCAAGGGTTAGAGCCAGTCTAGATGGGAAAAAAGGTTTTTATCGCTGATTTTTGGGGAAATTATCCTATATTTGCCCTCGATTAGTATCACCAGAGACTAAACAATTAATTGAGCAGCTATTGCTCGACTGCGATAACCTGAGTTCGGAATCAGGGAAAACGGCAAAATTTCCCTAATCCGAACTGATCTTGATTACAAAACCTTATGGGTGTGAGAATGTTGTTTGACGTTATCCTCCGTCCGCACCACATGAACAGCATTTAAGATGCGTTTTTTCTCTAGGGAAAAGTTTAAATCGTCTTTTTGGCCGCCCAAGGAGATTAACCCTTGTAGGTGGGGTTGATTTTTATAGGTGCGAGTGGCCGCAATCGCCCTTTCGACAAAATTCTCGCATAATTGGGCATTATCGGGGAAATTACTGGGTATTTGAGGATTATCGTCCTGAAATACCTCTCCTAAAGCCATGGCGCGGGCAAATTCGTAGGAAGTGGGAATTCCTTTGACAATTGCCTCTAGGGCTGCCGAGGGAATCGGTTCTAACACCGCCACTTTTTCTAATTCTCCCTCCCGTTTAAGAAAACAAATCGCTAAACCGAATACACAATAATCATCTTTTGTCAAGTCAGAAATGTTTAAGAATTGTGTCGCTGTGGCCATTATTTTGATCCTGAGTCGCTCTTTCTTTAATCTTGCGGGCGATCAGCGCTCGAATCAAGGTTTTTATTAAGAGATATGAAGGGTAAAAATTTAGCAGGGTTGGGCGGCACTAAAGCCCCCAAGACGCAAAAAACGGAGAACTGTTAGACTAGAAACCAGCAGATTAACTGATAAACGAGCTTTATGTCACCCACTCTACTCATCTCCAAAGAACTTCCCACCCTGAAATATAATCCTAGTCTGGAGCGCTTTGATAGCTCTTGGGCAGCCCCTTTGTCCACTCTTATGGGACTGGGACGGGCTGCTGGGGCAACTTTTATCGAATTTTTCCTGGAAAGAGTCAACTATATCAGTTGTTTAGCCGAAGATGACACCATCACCAGTCTCTCACCGAAACTATCTACAGGGGCAGGAATCCGCCTTTTTCGCGGTAAAGCCGATTGTTATGTCAGTACCAACGATTTAAGCTTCCAAGGCTTAAAAAATGCCCTAGAAAAAGGTTTATCGATTCTTGGTTTAAACCTACCCAGTCCTAACGCCTATATTCCCGAAATCAATCTGGAAATGTTCCGGGATTATGCCACGGTCAAAAATAAAGATATTTGGCTGAATAATTGCAGTTCTTTGCGAGAAATGGGTGATATTCTCCTAACTGCTAACGTTCAACTCAATCAGAAAGCCTCTCACGTCCAATCTCGTCGCGCCGCTTATTTTCGCGATTGGCAAGAAATTTTAGTTGCCGCTAGTGACGGCACTTTTGCCCGGGATATTCGCCTCACCCAATCCGTGGGCTATAATCTCCTCTGTGCCGATGGGACTAATCGTTCTAGCATTGGTAAACGGGTGGGTAGTACCAGTAATCCCGATTTTCTGCGGACGTGGAATGCTGAGGAATCGGCGGCAGAAGTGGCCGAATCGGCGGGTAAAATGCTTTACGCTGACTATGTAGAATCCGGCAGTTATCCCATCGTCATGGCCAATGAATTTGGCGGCGTTATCTTCCACGAAGCCTGCGGCCATTTGCTAGAAACTACGCAAATTGAGCAAAAAACCACGCCCTTTCTCGATAAAAAAGGCGAAAAAATCGCCCACGAAAACCTGACGGCTTGGGACGAAGGATTATCCGATAAAGCTTTCGGTACTATCGATATGGACGATGAGGGAATGCCAGCCCAGCGTACTCTCCTAATTGAAAATGGTATCCTAAAAAACTTCATTGCCGATCGCACCGGTTCAATTAAAACCGGCCATCCGCGCACGGGTAGCGGTCGCCGTCAAAACTACACCTATGCGGCCGCTAGTCGGATGCGGAATACCTACATCGCCCCCGGGGAATATACCCTCGATAATCTCTTTAATTCCATCGATAAAGGCATTTATTGCAAAAAAATGGGCGGTGGTAGTGTGGGGGCGACCGGGGAATTTAATTTCGCCGTCGAGGAGGCCTATCTTATCGAAAATGGCAACCTGACTAAACCCCTGAAAGGCGCAACTTTAATCGGTTCAGCCAAGGAGATTATGAATAAAATCTCTATGTGTTCCCAAGATTTAGGTCTAGCGGCCGGTTTTTGCGGTTCCGTCAGTGGTAGCGTTTATGTCACCGTTGGTCAACCCCATTTAAAAGTCGATTCTATTACCGTTGGCGGTCGCTAATCATGGCTTTAGTAATTCTCTACTATTTCCTCATTGCCATCATGATAGTGGGGACAATTGGCGAACTGCTGCCCGCTATCCCCGGCATGAGTTTGATTTTAATCGCCATGCTGGTGTGGGGTTTTGTCACCAAATTTGCGGGGATGGGGGTCGCTTTAACCGTGGCCTTTGTTATCCTTCTCCTCAGTCTGGGGGTGGAATTCCTCGCTAGTTATCTCGGCGCCCAAAAAGTTGGGGCGAGCAATTGGAGTCAAATCGGGCTAGTAGTGGGTTTATTAGCGGGAATATTCGGGCTTTTACCGGCTTTACCCATTGGCGGCCCAATTATCGGCTTATTTGTCGGTCCTGTGGTCGGGGCTTTTTTGGGAGAATACGCCTATCGTCGCGATTTGGAATTAACCCCCCGTTTGCAACAATCCCTAAAAGTCTGTGTCGGTATCGTCGTCGGTACGGTTATCGGTCACGTTGCCAAAGCTATGCTGGCCACGGCTGCCGTTATTGTCTTTATTGTCACCACCTGGCCGCATCTCTCTTCAGTTATCAGTTAGAAGATGTTGAATGTTGGGATTTTATTTGAAATTTCCCCATTCCCCCATTCCCCCACTTCCCTATCACTATCCTCCAACACCAAAAAAAATCTATGCCAAAAGTTGAAGATATCGCCCAAATCGCTAATTCTAGCGCCCAAGCTTTAGGAATTGCTAAATACGACATCTATGGTTCTTCTGTGGATGAAACCGATGTGGATGTGTTTCAAGGGGAACCGAAACAGGTACAAGCTTCCAATCGTTCCAGCGTTATCGTTCGCGTCTGGAATCGGGATAATCAAGTCGGTGTCACCTCTACCACCGATGTGGACCCGGTGGGACTGCAATTAGCCCTGAAAACCGCCCAAGAAGCCAGCTTTTTTGGGGTTAAGGAAAATGTCCCCGATTTTAGTCCCGCTGCCACCGCACCTACCACAGAAGTGGCCAGCGAAATGTCTAATCAAGCACCTGTATCCACTCTCGTCGATAAGTTATTAGCCGCCGAAAAATCCCTACTAACGGCCCATCCGGCTATTGCCAGTGTTCCCTATAACGGTTTGGGACAACAGCAGGTCAGACGTTTTTATCTCAATAGCGACGGGGCAATGCGTCAGGAAGCGCGTAGTTATGCCAGTGTGTATTTATACACCAAAACCGAACAGGAAGGCAAAAAACCCCGCAGCGCCGGTGCTTTTCGGGTGAGTCCGGGCCTGGAAAAATTAGATATCGATGGTTGCATCGAGGAAGCGATTACCAAAACTGTTAGCCATCTAGACTATCAACCGATTACCACGGGTAAATATTTGGTGGTTTTTGCCCCCCGCGCCTTTTTGAGTCTAATCGGAGCATTTTCTAATCTGTTTAATGCCCAAAATGTCCTTGATAAACAGAGTCTTTCTACTCCTGAATCTTTGGGAACACAAATCGCTGCCACTGCCTTAAATTTGTGCGATGATGCCCTCCATCCGGCTAATGTTGCCGCAGAAACTTTTGATAGTGAAGGTACTCCCACCCATCGTGTGGAATTAATTAAAGAGGGGATTTTGAGTAATTTTCTCCATAGCACGATTACCGCTAAACGGATGAATACGGAACCGACTGGCAACGGTAACATTGGGGCAAAAGTAACGGTTAGTCCCCATTTTTATCACGTTTTTGCTAGTGCTAATCAACCAAAGATATATTCTTTGGAAACAGCAGAAAATGTGGTTTTAATTGATAGTTTACAGGCACTTCATGCGGGAGTTAATTCTCTACAAGGTTCCTTCTCTTTGCCGTTTGACGGTTGGTTAGTGAACAAAAATGAGCGCATTAGCATCGATTCCGCTACCGTAGCCGGAGATATTCTAACACTGCTGAAATCGATTGTTTATCTGGAACCGGAAGCAGTTATTACTCCTAGTGGTGTTTGTCCCTACGTTTGGGTAGAGGGTTTATCAATCACAGGAGAAGCTTAACACTATACCAGACCAAAAATAGGGGGTATTAACCAGGGTAATACCCCCGCAAGATGGATGCTAATTTTATAGTCGTGGGTAAGCTGTTGACTATGCAAATTATACTAAATCTGGTTATTAAAAACTGATTAGGGTTTGCTGAATAAAGTACGGGCGAAGCATTCGGATAGAAAATCTACGGTTTCACCGATAGGTTATTGCCCGAATGCTTCGCGCCTACAGTACGCGGGCCGATGAAGACGCAGGGTTTTGAACCACGATTCTCTCAAAATCTTGCACCTGTGGGAGCGAAACAGGACAATAAAACCCTTACCTCGTCTATATTTCTGGACTTCCCCGTTGACAAAAAGCCATAACCTGTACTGTATTCAAGCAAATTGTCCCCAGGTCTTCCAACAAAGATCGTTTATCCTACCCATCACCTCACCCCGAGTAAATTCTGGCGACAACCTCAAGGGGTGACAACAAGCTGAAAAAGGAGACTGGGAAAAAAGCTGATAGCTACAAAAGGTCTTAAGTGCCGTTTATATCTATTAGAGTCTATATTTATCAAAAAGTTAATTGACTAGAATCTATAAAAACGTTAGGATTTATCGTAACAAATAGTTGTTATTGAGGAGGGCATAGGAACTTGATACAGGCAACCCTGCACCAGTTAAGGGTTTTCGAGGCTACCGCACGACACAGTAGCTTCACCAAGGCGGCCGAGGAGTTATTTATCACTCAACCTACCGTCTCAACCCAAGTCAAACAACTCACAAAAGCTGTGGGTTTACCGCTATTCGAGCAAATTGGCAAACGTTTATTTTTAACCGAAGCGGGTCAGGAATTACTGTTCACCTGTCAAGAGATTTTTAATAAATTGGACAACTTTCAGATGAAAGTGGCCGATATTAAGGGAACTAGACAGGGAAAACTGACTTTAGGCGTAATTACTACCGCTAAATACTTTGTACCGCGATTACTGGGGGCGTTCTGTCAACAGTATCCCGGTATTGACATCGCCCTACAGGTGACTAATCACCAGAAACTGCAAGAGCGAATGTTAAATAACGAGGATGACCTCTATATTCTCAGTCAACCGCCAGAAGAAGTGGAACTTTGTTCTCAGTCTTTTCTGGAAAATCCTCTAGTGGTGGTGGCGCGACGGGATCATCCATTGGTGGGCCAGAAAAATCTGCCCCTTGAGTGCCTCAACCATCAACCTTTTATTATGCGCGAATCGGGATCTGGAACCCGCCAAGCGGTACAAAAATTATTTAATCTCCACGATATTAAAGTTAAGGTGCGTTTGGAATTAGGCAGTAACGAGGCCATCAAACAGGCTATTTCTGGCGGTTTGGGACTATCGGTACTATCTAAGCACACTCTCATCTCGGAAGGGGAAAACGGCGAATTAGCCATCCTCGACGTGGAACAGTTTCCGATTCAGCGCAATTGGTACGTTTGTTATCTGGCCGGAAAACAACTTTCCGTGATTGCCGATGCTTTTTTAAAATACCTGCTGGAAGCTAGTCAAGCCATCCCGATTCATGCCCCGTTAAAAAATGGTCACAGCCTATTAGTGACCCATTAAACCTTAAACTTTAATTCAGGATCATTTTTCTTCTTGAGGTGGTTATATGTTCGAGTCCTTCAGCCAGACTATCTGGTTGGTACCTCTTTATGCCTTTGCGGGCGCACTTCTCGCCCTACCCTGGTCTCCCGGTATTATCCGGCAAACTGGCCCGCGACCGGCTGGTTATCTGAACTTGATCATGACCTGCTGGGCTTTTTTGCATAGCCTTTTTGCTTTGCTCGCCGTTTGGGGTCGTCCGCCCCAATCTATAGCATTTAATTGGCTAAATGCCGCAGATTTAAGCATATCTTTAGATGTGCAGATTTCGGTCGTTAATATCGGGGCGTTACTGCTAATTACCGGCTTAAACCTCGCCGCTCAGGTATATGCGATCGCCTATCTAGAAATGGATTGGGGTTGGGCAAGGTTTTATTCTCTCGTCGCCCTCTTTGAAGGGGGTATGTGCGCCCTAGTTATCTGTAATTCGCTATTTTTCAGCTATTGTGTGCTAGAAGTTCTCACCCTCGGCACTTATCTACTGATTGGTTTCTGGTTTAATCAATCTCTGGTGGTAACCGGGGCGCGGGATGCTTTTCTGACTAAACGGATTGGCGATTTAATCCTGTTGATGGGAGTGGTGGCCCTTTTACCCCTGGCGGGAACCTGGAACTTTGACCAATTGGCAGAATGGGCGGCCACAGCCAATTTAAACCCCAATGTGGCTAATTTACTCTGTTTAGCCCTGATTGCCGGTCCGATGGGCAAATGCGCTCAATTTCCCCTGCATTTATGGCTAGATGAGGCCATGGAAGGACCGATGCCGGCGACAATTCTGCGGAATACCGTCGTCGTTTCCACCGGCGCTTGGTTATTGGTGAAATTAGAGCCGGTGCTACAATTATCGCCCTTAACCTTACAGGTGATGATCATTGTTGGCTCTGTCACCGCTATCGGTGCCGGTTTAATTGCGATCGCACAGATCGATGTTAAGCGCTCCCTCTCCTATTCCGTCAGCGCCTACATGGGGCTGATTTTTATCGCTGTGGCCACCGGACAAACGGAAACCGCTTTAGTGTTACTCTTTACCTACGCGATCGCTATGTCCCTGTTAGTCATGGTGGTGGGTAACATCATTTGGAATAATATCAGCCAAGATTTAAGCCAATACGGCGGTTTATGGTCCCGTCGTCCCGTTTCTGGTATTTGTTATCTCGTCGGTGCCGCTAGTTTAGTCGCACTGCCTCCCTTTGGTGGTTTTTGGTCCTTAGCCCGCATGGGCGATCGCCTCGCAGAAGTCAGTGGTTTACTGTTATTAGTGCTATTGTTGGTCAATGCCTTAACTGCCTTTAGTGTCACTAGAGAATTTTGCGTTTTCTTTGGCGGTAAAATCAAACCAATGACCCTGCGCTCTCCGGAAGCTCTTTGGCCCTTAGTTATCCCCATGACTGTGACCATGGGTTTCGCCCTTCATTTGCCGATTTTATTGGCGCAATGGCATTTATTACCAAGTAACTTAAATCTGGGAGTGGCTTTTCTCTTGGTACTTTCCACTGCTGGGGGCGTAATTCCGGCAGCCTATATTTATCTGAATGAAAATATCTCCAAACCGATCGTTTTTCAACCGAAAGCCCTTCAAGATTTCTTTGCTAACGACCTTTATACGGCCCAATTGTATAAAGTCACCATCGTTTTTGTCGTCGGATTAATCTCGCAAATTATTAACTGGATCGATACCTTTCTGGTGGATGGGATCGTTAACCTGGTGGGATTAGCCACGGTTTTTGGTGGTCAGAGTTTGAAATATAACGTCTCGGGCCAAACCCAATTTTACTTTCTGTCGATTATTTTGGGGGTCGCTTTGATCGGTATTATCATCTGCTGGCCCCTACTAGCACAAATTTCTCTAGTTTTCAGTTAAAGATTTGATAACTTAGGCTTTTCTTTAGCATCCCCGGCCCTGACAATAGGATTTGTCCTGATTAATGGAAACAATTACCTATGTTCAATACCTCTCGTCGCCAATTAATCCGTTATGGGGGTGGTTTTTTGGGAACCGGTCTAGCCGCCACTGTTTTGGGTTCTCAGTTGTCCAAAACTAACGCCCAAACTGCTGTTAATTCCCAGCCATGGCTAACGGCTCAAAATCAAGGATTGAACCCAGACCAGGCCTTAACTATGCTCATGGAAGGCAATCAACGTTTCTGGGAACGAAGAAAAAAAAGTCCTAACCGCGATCAAGCTCGACTCACAGAAGTGGCCGAAAGTCAAGCCCCTTTTGCGGCAATTTTGGGCTGTGCCGATTCTCGCGTGCCGGCAGAAATCGTTTTTGATCGCGGATTAGGAGATCTATTTGTTTGTCGGGTAGCGGGAAATTTAGCCACTTCCGAAGAAATTGGTAGCCTCGAATTCGGCACGTTGGTGTTAGGAGCCAAGGTAATTGTTGTCCTTGGCCATTCTCGTTGTGGAGCGGTAAAAGCCACCATTGAAGGGGGTCGATTCCCCGGACAAATCGGTCGTTTAATCGATGGCCTACAGGTGGGAGTTGATCGGGCCGAAAAACAACCCGGTTCTAACAAACTTGAGCGAGCCATTAAATCCAATGTTATCTATCAAGTAGAGAAATTAGGCAAGTCCCCAGTCATGGGTGATTTAGTAGATAAAAAACAATTAAAAATTGTTGGAGCCTACTACGATCTCGATACCGGCAAAGTGAGTTTAATTTAGTCAATTCTAGATTAGTCATCGTGTTGGTTGGCTAATCCTTTTCTCATCCCAGTCATTGTACATTCGATCGATACCAATATGCTCAGTACCCTGCTTTGGTTGCCAATAATTGGAGCAATTATCGTCGGTCTTTTCCCCGATAAATTTGCGCCAGCAAAATTACGTCAAATTACCCTCTTTTTTGTTGCCGCCGTCTTCTTGTGGTCTTTATATCTGCTGACCCAATATAACTTAACCAGCAATGGCTTTCAATTTTCTGAATACCGCGAATGGGCAAAACCAATCGGTTTAAGTTATAACCTCGGAGTCGATGGTTTGTCCTTACCGTTAATTATTTTAAGCTGTTTCTTGACAGGAATAGCTATCTATAGTACCGAAGAAAAACTAGAGCGTCCCCGACTTTATTACATCCTAATCCTCCTGATTAACGCCGGGGTTTCTGGGGCATTAATGGCTAAAAACCTGCTGCTGTTCATCGTTTTCTATGAACTAGAATTAATCCCCTTTTATCTGATGATTGCTATCTGGGGAGGCGAAAAACGTGGCTATGCTTCGATTAAATTCCTTCTCTACACTGCTGTCTCTGGGTTATTAGTCCTAGCGGCATTTTTAGGGATAGGTTTCCTCAACGGTGGTACTTTTGACTACTCCTCCCTCTCCACCGCCGATTTCTCCCAAAAAACCCAATTATTGCTCTTAACTCTGCTGTTAGTGGGATTTGGCATCAAAATCCCCCTCGTACCTCTCCATACTTGGCTACCGGATGCCTACACGGAAGCTTCCCCCGCTACAGCCATTTTATTAGGTGGTATCCTCGCTAAACTCGGTACTTATGGCTTAGTTCGCTTTGGTCTGCAATTATTCCCGGAAACTTGGTCTTTAATCGCCCCCGGACTGGCAATTGTCGGCGTTATTAGCGTTATTTACGGTGCTTTGAGCGCTATTGCCCAAAAAGACATTAAACGCATGGTGGCCTACAGTTCCATCGGTCACATGGGCTATATACTGGTAGCAGCCGCCGCCGGCACGGGTTTAAGCGTCCTTGGTGCCGTCGCGCAAATGATTAGCCATGGTCTCATTCTCGCCCTCTTATTCTATCTGGTGGGCATTGTCGAACGCAAAGCCGGAACTAGAGATTTAGACGTTTTAAACGGTTTAATGAACCCAATTCGCGGTTTACCCCTGGTTAGCGCCCTGTTAATTCTCGCCGGTATGGCCAGTGCTGGGATCCCCGGATTAGTGGGATTTGTGGCGGAATTTATCGTTTTTCAGGGTAGTTTCTCCCGTTTTCCCGTGCAGACGGTTCTCTGTATCATCGCTTCCGGTTTAACGGCGGTTTACTTTGTTATCCTGCTTAATCGCACCTGTTTTGGTAAATTGGATAATAAACTTGCCTACTATCCCAAAGTCCTGAAATCGGAAACTATCCCCGCTTTTGTCCTAATGGTATTAATCGTCTTTTTAGGCATTCAACCCAATTATTTAGTCCGTTGGATTGAACCCACCACTAACTCGATGGTTGCCAGCTTATCGGGAGAAGCAAAACCTAGTTTTGTCTTCAAAAAATCTCCGCAAAAGTCCTCAAAAACCAACTGGTTGAATCGGGGTAAATTTTTGAGTAATAGTTAGGGTTGGCTGAATAAATCTAAAAACCTTGTTGGATAAAACTTTTAGACTTTTTTGACCTCAAAAAGTGCCAGCCGAGAGTGATCGGGGCGAAAATTCCGGGACTTTTTTCCTGAAAATTAGGTAATTGACCGTCTGAAAATGGGTAAAACCCTACACCCCACACCCCACACCCCACACCCTGCCCCCACGAAAAACTTTTTCAGCAGACCCTAGTTAGTTATCCCTTGCTGTTTCCGAATTATTGTAACCGCTGCTAATTACTTTACCTAAAACTATGACTGGGACATTAATCAAAGCCAAAATTCCCCCTTCTACTCACGAATTCGCCGACATTATCCACCGTTTAGAAGCGGGTGGATCCATGTTGCCGGATACTCCCGAAAACCTGATGCAAATTATCGGCATTTATAAAGCTTATGCCGTGCCGATGGATTTTTATTGGCGAGATCTGCTCTATATTGCCGAACGAGTTTTCCTCGATCCTTTGCCCTTTTTTAAATATTTTCTGCCCCAAGAATACCTAGACCTACAAAATCATTACGCTGGCGATAATGCCGATTTACGCATCTGGCGCGGTACGGGTTCCGCTCACCCTGAATTGTTAGAATTCATGGATAAAGGTAAAACCAGAAAAATGCCCAGATTAATCCATCACCTCTGGCATGACCGCGTTAATATGGAATTTGCCGAAGCCTGTATGCAAGCCATGTTATGGCATGGCCGCGATATGGGTTGGGGTTTATTTGATGCCTATCTTGATTCAGAAGAATATCGCCAAAATGCCGACCGCGCTATTAAGGCCTATTTCAAGAAAAACCCCGTGATGATGAAACTTTATGACCTGTTCCCCGATATGTTCTTGGAACAGGTGCGGATGATGTCCTACTACTCCAATTTAGGACTATTCTGGGAAGTGATGGCCCCGGTATTTTTCGAGATGTCCGATATCTACGATGAAGGAGGGTTTAAAGGTGTTCCTGATGCCATGAATTTCCTCGTCAATGGTATTTTTGCCATCGCCGGCCGGCCAATTTATCATCATGTTTATATTGATGGTCAATGCTACGAAATTATCCCAAAATCAAAGGCTTTTACTTGGCTTTATGAAGCGGCTTTACCCTATGTAGAAGCGGTCTTTTATCGTACTGCTCCCTTCCGGGGTACAAAGTCCTATAATGCCCAAGCAAAACAGGTTCCTGACGAACAAAAAGACTTTCACTATGGCATTCTTTATGCGGATGTTTTCCCCGTGGGTACTGCGGGAATTCCGCCGACGTTGTTAATGGATGATATGTATCATTTTTTACCCCAATATCTGATTGATTACTATCAGCAAAACTGCCGGGGGGAAGACGATATTTTGATTCAATTGGGTATTAGTTTCCAGCGATCAATGTATAATGTGACTTCGGCAGTTATTCAAGCTCTACGCACTGCTTTACTCTATCCCCTCGACGATCCTAATCCCAAACATTTACTGAAAAATCGTCAATTCTTTGAGGCACAAATGGACAGATTTAAACGCCCCGAAGCGCGTCTTAGAGATATCCAAAGTCCTAATTATCGTTGAGGTTTTTTGGTTATTTTTCTGGTGGGTTTATAGCCCACCTTTTTTAATATAATGAGATGACCGACACCCAATGTTACACCAAATCCTGTTATAATAAAACGAGTAAAAACGAGGAGATAAAATGCCCAAGAAAGCTTACTTAGCCCAACATCTAAGTTCAGAGCAACTGAAAGATAGATACAGAAGCAGTCAAGACTCAGTAGGAGACTGGCGAAATTCAATATAGGGGAACTCGCTTTCTCTGAGGGATTCCTCAATTAAAATTGCGCTGGTTTCACTAGGAGTTTTTCCTCATTCGCGAGCTAACTGTTTGAGTCGTTCTGCTGTGCGATCGGGAAGTCGGGTACTAATAACTTGGGACATAAATTTTTCAACCTTAAATTTTAAATCATCGATTTAGAGATATTATATGCCAATTGGCACAAGAGGAAGAGGAGGTCATTCTATATTTCCCAATACTTCATTAGAATTAGAAAATTCAACTTCAATTTAGATCATTCCTCTCAATAGCGCCATAGCAGTTTTTTCCACTGATAACTGTTCACTGTTCACTGTATGAAGGATTTAGCAGTAGAGTGAACCCTGCTTGTTCAAAATGCCGATCTGATGTAAAGGCTAATGTAATTACTTCTTGCTGCATAATGACAAAGCTAATACAATCAGTTAGCCCCCAATCTTTATCAAGACGCTGACTATAAAGTTTCCAACCCTCATCGAAAAGAGATTTATTGAGCGGTATAATCTGTAAACCAATTAGATTGTTGAGGTGATTAATAAATCTAATTGTTTGAGAGCGAACTTTCGGCGAAACCAGAGCATCAGCCACTTCCAATAAAACAAAATCTGTTGTTATAAGCTGACATTTCTGTTGTTGAAGATTCGCCTTAACACGCTTGGCTTGTTCATGAAAAACATCATCAGCATTAATTAAGGCAATCCAGGCTGCCGTATCAACAAAAACCTTCCTCACGATTCTAGCTCTCGCTTGGGTAGCCCGTGAATGTAATGATCGTGCTGATAGGACAAATCGGAAATTCCTGTATTCATTTGACACTCTTCTAAGATTTGGTCAAACTCGTCCCAAAAATCATACCCTGGGGATCTGGATTCAAGCTGCTTTATGAGCATTGCGGCAATCTTATTTTGCTCCGATTCGGGGAGTTGTTTGACTTGAGCGATCGCCTCTTCTAATAGCTTTGTCATATCTTTGGAATTGTATAAAACCCTAATAACGATTATCTCATCATCTCGTTATCGTTACCAGGTTCTACCTGAAGCATACTTTTCAACAACAGTCTTATGGGATGAAAATTCGACCGACTCCCATATAGTTTTCTAGATCAAATAAAATCTCAATCAAGCGGGTAGCACATCTTTGCCGATAGCTACTTTCATCAAAGCGATCAGGGTTTCCAATTGTCAGAATTGGCAGGGAAGCGGGTGTATTTTCTTCACGTATGGTTTGTTCCAGCGAATCAATTCCTTTCATATTTCGATTTGCTGTAATTAAAATCATCTGAGTGTTTTGAGCAAATTGCCAAACAACCCGATCACTACTATCCATCGGCAATCCAACATCCTGAAAGGTGAAGAAGCGGATGGGCAAAAGATCAAGCCATCCTTCTGCTGAGAGGGTTCCCCAGAATAAAACAACATCGCCCGTTAAGTTGTAGTCAATCAGGAAGTTCATGATTGAGATTCAATGCGTGCTTTCCACTCTTGAAGCTTCGCACGAATGGTTTCTTGACCAGGCTTAGGGGGCATCGCCGCAATCTTGGCAAATCGCTCACGATTTCGCTCTTCCCAGTATTGACGAATTTCTGTCGCTGTCTGCAAGCATTCTTGATACTCGGCTTCAACCTCAGTACAATGGGTCTCAATGTATGCTAGGGCTGAATCAATCTGTCTATCATTAAGACCAAGTTTTTCACGAATCAGCTTGGGGGGATACTGAGCCTTTAGGTAATCCATAACATCATAAAGGGTAATTCGCGTACCAGCGATTGTCAATCCACGCTCTGTACGAATAATAGCTGATTGCCCGTTGGATACCAGAACCATACTCATAACCTTCTAGAATTTCATCGAAAATTTGGGTCTGAAACCCCGCCGTTTTACGGCGGCTTTGCTGTTAAATATTAGCACATTTACGAAATATATGCTAAAATATGAGACATGGAAAAAGCCTATTCTTACCGATTTTACCCGACACCAGAACAAGAGTCGCTATTGCGGCGCACTTTGGGATGTGTAAGATTGGTTTACAATAAAGCTCTCCACGAACGAACACAAGCATGGTACGAAAGACAAGAAAGAGTAGGATATACTGAAACTTCTTCAATGCTAACCGATTGGAAAAAACAAGAAGAATTAGAGTTTTTAAACGAAGTTAGCTGTGTACCTTTACAACAAGGGTTAAGACATTTACAAACAGCTTTTACTAACTTCTTTGCTGGTCGTACTAAGTATCCTAACTTTAAGAAAAAACATCAAGGAGGAAGTGCCGAATTTACCAAATCTGCTTTTAAATTTAAAGACAGACAAATCTATTTAGCTAAATGTACAGAACCTTTACCTATTCGATGGTCAAGACAAATACCAGAAAGCTGTGAACCAAGCACGGTAACAGTCAGATTACATCCCTCAGGACGCTGGCATATCTCAATAAGATTTGATGACCCAACAATCCAGCCATTACCCCCAACTGATAAAGCCATCGGAATTGACTTAGGAATTAGTAGCCTAGTAATTACCAGCGATGGCGATAAAGTATCTAATCCTAAGCATTTTAAGAAACATTATCGGAGACTGCGAAGAGCATCGAAAAATCTTTCTAGAAAACAGAAAGGGTCAAAAAATCGGGAAAAAGCAAGAATCAAAGTAGCCAAGATTCACGCTCAAATCACCGATAGCAGAAAAGACCATTTACACAAGCTAACCACTCAATTAGTTCGTGAAAACGAAACGATTGTGGTTGAGAATTTAGCCGTTAAGAATATGGTCAAAAACCCGAAATTATCTCAGGCAATATCTGATGCAAGCTGGGGAGAAATTACCCGACAATTAGCCTATAAATGCCGTTGGTACGGCAGAAATTACATCGAAATAGATAGGGCTTGCTGAATAAATCTAAAAACCTTGTTGGATAAGGCTTTTAGACTTTTTTGACCTCAAAAAGTGCCGACCATTGGAGGGATCAGGGGTAAAATTCAGGTACTTTTTCCCTGAAAATTAGGTAACTGACTACCTC